>JAZSCG010000097.1:0-2020 GCA_045602805.1 Feifaniaceae bacterium | reverse complement strand
GAAGATGCCAGTTATCTGCCTTCTGTCCTGCAAGGCGTGTGCAGTGAATTCTCGACTGCTGACCTGCACCGACACCGATAGCCTGACCGTCATACGCATAGCAAACGGAGTTTGACTGTGTATATTTAAGCGTAATAAGTGAAATTATAAGGTCTCTCTTAGCATCTTCCGTGAGAGTTTTATTGTCGGTAACAATAGTTTCAAGCAGAGATTCGTCAATCTTGAAATTGTTTCTGCCCTGTTCAAACGTAATACCGAAAACCTGCTTACATTCTTTTTCTTCAGGAACGTAATTTTCATCAATTTTGATTATGTTATAATTGCCCTTTTTCTTGGACTTGAGTATTTCAAGCGCCTCAGGTTCATATCCGGGGGCAATAACACCGTCGGACACTTCCCTCTTTATAAGCATTGCCGTCGTAACGTCACATACGTCGGAAAGTGCTATCCAGTCACCGAAGGAGGACATTCTGTCCGTACCTCTTGCCCTTGCATAAGCGCATGCAAGCGGTGATTCGTCAAGACCTTCGATATCGTCAACAAAGCAGGCTTTTTTAAGGTCATCCGACATTTTTGTGCCAACTGCCGCAGACGTCGGACTTACGTGCTTGAAAGAAGTTGCACAAGGCATACCAAGTGCCTCTTTAAGTTCTTTTACAAGCTGCCATGAATTGAATGCATCAAGAAAATTTATGTATCCCGGTCTGCCGCAAAGAATTTCAATAGGAAGGTCATTACCGTTTTCCATATATATTCTTGAGGGCTTCTGATTGGGATTACAACCGTACTTAAGTTCAAATTCCTTCATTTTAATCCTCACTTATTCTTATTTATAATTCTTTCCGCTACCTCTTTGCTTTCAAGATTTATGTATCTTACGCAGAGAGATATTTTGTTTTCATCATCAAGAACGTTCCACAGTTTATCTGTAAATTCGTCTATGCAGTTAACCGTCTGCACCTTTTCGGGTTCACCTTCAAATGAGGGAAGCGGATCACCGTCACACTGATACGTATGGATAAAATGTGCAAGACCTGCTACGGGTGCATAGTCATAAGTAAATCTGTTGCAATCGGTACCCTTACCGTCGTTATTCTTCAGAATACTCATTTTGTATTTGTAAGCACCGTCAAAGGTCAGCATTGCAGAAATTCTGGGGGTAAAATTCGGTGCATCAGGCTCAAACTCTCTTGTAAGAAGTGCATCTTCAAAAGATGCGCCCTTTACGAGAAAATCGTAAATCGTATCCGTCTGGTCACCGTTGGTAACCACAACCGTATCGCCGATATTTCTTACCGCATTGTAGATTATGAGTGAAGGGTCTGACAAAAGGCTTTCATCAAATGCCTTTGTATAAAGGTCCCCGTTTTCTCTCTTTGCAAACACCCTGTTACGACTGTTTACGCTTCTGCCCATTATAAAATATGCCGCAACGGCATTTTTACCGTCGGGAGTGAGACCTACCATTATACCTCTGCCGGGATAAGCATTTCCCGTCAAAGCCTTTTCAACGCTTATACACATATTATTTTTCCTTTCTTATTCTTGCTGACACGAGTTCAACCGCACGGGGCAGTATTTTCCATTCAGCCTGCTCCATAACACGTTTCTGTAATATTTCGGGGGTGTCACCTTTTTTTATTGCAACACTCTTCTGCAGTATTATTTCACCGCCGTCAGGAATTTCATTTACGAAATGCACCGTCGCACCCGTGACCTTTACACCGTATTCAAGTGCCGCCTCGTGAACCTTGAGTCCGTAATAACCTTTACCGCAAAATGACGGTATCAGCGACGGGTGAACGTTTATTATCCTCTTATCGTATTTCGAGGTGAAATTTTCACTCAGTATACTCATAAATCCTGCAAGTACAATAAGCTGTACACCGCATTTTTCAAGTATATCAACGAGTTTGTCTTCAAATTCAGCCTGACTCGCACATTCCTTTTTAAGAACGGTATAGGTGTCAATTCCTGCCTTTTTTGCCCTTTCAAGAGCATAGGCACCGCTGTTATTTGA
>JAZSCG010000096.1:0-9107 GCA_045602805.1 Feifaniaceae bacterium | reverse complement strand
ATACCCTCCATAATCACAACGTCACCCGTTTTGAGTTGTAATTCATACGACGCATCTTTTCTTGACTTTGTCGTAAAATCAAAGGTCGGCATAGGCGTTATTTTACCCTCTGTCAGACTTTTGAGTGTGGCATTTAAAAGTTCTATGTCAAGCGTATTCGGACTGTCCCAGTCCTTATTCCCATTTGGCAGAAGCGGAATCTCGTCCTGCTGACGAAAAAAATCATCCATGGAAATGATGTGGGTATTGTGTCCCTTTTCGGAAAGCAGATTTTTAATGCGCTTTGCCGACGTGGTCTTACCGCTTGACGAGGGACCCGACAGAAGTATAACGTTATGCTTTCCGTCTATCTCGTCTGCCGCCCTCTCAATAAATGAACTGTAATGTGCCTCAGCCTGTGCAACTACTGCATAGGGGTCCTTTTCTATTGCACGGCACACCTGTGCAAGATCCATTTTTCCTTTTTTCATAGAGTTTCTCTGATAAGTTCCTCCAATCTTACAATATTGCCGAGCATCTTTTTCGGGTCGTCAAGATACTCATACGGATATTTATAGTTGAATACCCTTTCGATACGTCCGTTTTTAGCATTTACGACCTTTGAGACCGCACCTGCACCAACTGCAATTATCGTCTGATACTCTCCCATTATATATATGTTATACAGCCCGTCCTTATCATCAAGTGCATAACCCACATTCTCTAAATTACCCACCATATTTTTCTGTTTATACATATAATACGGTCTGTACCCCGCTTCAAGAAGCCTTTTCTGTGCCGTCTCGGTCATATACTCCGTAACGGCTGCCCGATCTATCGCCTTGCCACCGTCATCACGAAGATTTGCCGCACGCTTTACCGAAAGAGTATGTACCGTGACGTTTTCGGGGCGCATCGAAAGTATCTTTTCAAGTGTAAAGTCAAAGTCCTTTTCATCTTCCGTATCAAGACCTGCTATAAGGTCTGTATTTATACAGTCAAAGCCCTTGCTTTTTGCCAATTCATAAGCCAAAAGAACATCGTTTGACGTGTGCCGTCTGCCGATTTTTTCAAGTGTTTTGTCATTCATCGTCTGCGGATTTATGCTTATTCTCGTAACACCGCATTTACGAAGAACGTCAAGTTTTTCCTCGGTTATCGTGTCAGGTCTGCCTGCCTCTACCGTAAACTCATCAAGAGTTGATACATCAAAAAGTTCATCAACCTTTGAAAGCACGGTATCCATTTGCCCCGCAGTAAGAGTTGTCGGCGTGCCGCCGCCCATATACACGGTCGAAACATTTACACCCGTTTTATCACAAACTTTTTTGACTTCTTCAAGTTCATTGCAGAGTGCTTTTACATAATCGGGTATAAGAGCACCTGCCTTTTCTATAGAGTGCGACACAAACGAGCAGTAATAACAGCGACTCGGACAAAACGGAATCGATATATAAAGTGACACACTTTTTCCGTCAAGCTTTGAGAGTGCCTTATCCTCACTCTCACACACCATTTCGGACAGTTTTATTTTATCCTCTCTGACACAGTATATATCCGCTATTTCAGCAGAGGTCATAATTTTTCTTTTCTGGCGTATGAATTTTGCCGCACGGATACCCGTAACCGTTCCCCATGCGGGTGAAATGCCTGTATGCTCACGCCCTGCAAGCCAGACTGCCTTTGACACAAGCGCCGCTTCATCGCACTTCTCATCAAGCTTTGCCTGCACCGACACTTCTGTCTTTTTGCCGTTATCCTCAATTACCGCAACGCTTTGTGATATTCCGTCTTCCGTTTTGAGTGTACTTGTTATTATTCTTCCGTCACTGTCATCGGAAAAGCCCGACAGCGGAAAAAATAACAACGCTGTATTCTGCACGGCATTTTTCTGTGAATGTCCGTCTGTTTTAATTATCATCTTTCAAAATACGGATTAACCGCCTTTTCTTTATATAGTGTTGTGGCTGCGCCGTGTCCGGGATATATAATATAATCTTTTTCCAGCGCCGAAATGCGTCTGAGTGACTCTCTCATCACCTCAGGGCTTCCGCCCTCAAAATCCGTCCTGCCGATTGTGCCCTCAAAAACAGTATCCCCCGAAAACATCTCATCTTCCGTAAGAAAGCATACGCTTCCCCTCGAATGTCCCGGTGTATGCATAACTTTAAGACCGAATATCTCATCACCGTCATTTACATAAATGTCGGCTTTGCCGGGTGTGCCTGCATTCTGAAGTTCGATTTCAAGCTGATTTGCATCCTCTTTATGAATGACAATCTTCGCACCCGTAATTTCACGGAGTTTACCCGCATCCCACACATGGTCAAAATGGCCGTGTGTAAGAAGAATATATTTAAGTTTCGGTGTGTCTGCCGACTTGAAATAATCTTCAAGTGCCTTGTTGCGACGTGCAGGGTCAATTACCGCACACTCACCGTCTTTTTCAATGATATATGTGTTGTTGCCCATAAGGCCGCTTCGTATTGCTTTTATTGTCATTTCCTCATCGTCCTTGTATCCATAAGTATGGTCACAGGCCCGTCTCCTATTATCTCAACCGTCATATCCGCACCGAACACACCCATTTTGACTTCTTTTACTCCGTTATCGGCAAGCGCCTGCACAAAATATTCATACAGTGCATTTGCACGGTCGGGCGCTTCCGCCTCTATGAATGAGGGACGGTTGCCCTTTGATGCGTTTCCGAGAAGTGTAAACTGCGATACGGCAAGTATACTGCCGTCGACATCGGTTATGCTCTTATTCATTTTGCCGTTCTCATCTTCAAACACACGAAGCCTTGCAATTTTGCCCGCAAGATAATCCGCCTCCTCCTGTGTGTCGTTTTTCTCAACACCCAGAAGCACGTTAAAGCCGTGTCCCGTCTCGGAAACCACCTTTCCGTCCACCGTGACAGAGGACCGCTTTACCCTTTGTATAACCGCTCTCATGATTTGTTACCTCTCCTGATAGATGAAACCTCTTTAAGTTCTCCTATTTTTCTTATTATAGTGTCAAGATGCTCACGGCTGTGAACATCGCACGAAAGCACCACTATTGCCGTATTTTCCGTTTCCCTTGCAATAAGCGACTTTATCGTCACTCTCATATTCGCAAGAATTGCGGTAATGTCAGCAAGAACACCGTATTTCTTTGAACAGTAAATCTCAAGCGAAGCAAGAAAACTTTCATCTTCAGACATCTTTGCCCAGCTGACGTTGAGCCATCTGTCATTCTCGTCGCCCTTTTCAACACTCGCTCTTACATGCGCACAGTCTGCCCTGTGTACAGATATTCCGTAGCCTTTTGTTATGTAGCCGATAATATGCTCACCCGGCAGCGGATTACAGCACCTTGCAAATTTAACAAGGCAGTTGTCAACGCCCTCAACCACGACGGGTGATTTGCTGTGTGTAGCCTTCTTTGTGCCCTGTTTTGCAATAGACGCCGTTATTTCTTCGTTAGACGCCTTTGTTTCCTTGACAAATTCATTCTTAAAGCGTGAAACAAGCTTCTTTATCGGCAGACCGTCATAGCCGATTGCGGCAATAAGGTCTTCAGCATTTGAAAAGCCGTATTTGTTTGCAACAGAGGCTATGAATTTATCCCTCTGCTCCTTCGTGATGTCGACACCTGCCTCAACAAGTGCAAGGTCAAGTTCTTCATCACCCTTTGCAATATTTTCTTCCCGTCTTTCTTTTTTAAACCACTGTCTTATCTTACTCTTTGCCGATGACGTCTTTGCAATATTCAGCCAGTCACGGCCGGGACCTTTGCCCGAATTCGTCGTCATTATCTCGATGATATCGCCGTTTTTCGGCTGATAGTCAAGCTGAGTCATCTTTCCGTTACACTTGGCGCCTATCATCTTATTGCCGACGGCACTGTGTATGGAATATGCAAAGTCTATGACCGTTGCACCTGCAGGCAGATTTATTATGTCGCCCTTTGGTGTAAACACGAAGACTTCATCAGAGAAAAAGTCAACCTTAAAGGTCTTCATAAAGTCCTCGTCACTGTCAACGGATTCAGCCTGCGTTTTGAGCAGATTTCTCACCCATTCAAGCTGTCTGTCATCCTGTGCCTTGCCCTGAACCTTACTCTTGTATTTCCAATGCGCAGCAATACCGTATTCGGCAGTCCTGTGCATATCCCACGTGCGTATCTGCACCTCAAACGGCTGCCCCTCTTTACCGATAACCGTCGTATGAAGCGACTGATACATATTGGGCTTTGGTGTGGAAATATAGTCCTTGAATCTGCCGGGAATCGGCTTATACATATCGTGGATTATGCCAAGTGCATTATAACACTCGTTCATATTGTCAACGATAATTCTTATCGCATACAGGTCGTATATTTCATCTATAGTCTTGTTCTGCGCATACATCTTTCTGTAAACGCTGTATATATGCTTTACCCTGCTGTTTATATGCGGTATTTCATAGCCGAGCTCGTTAAAATGCTCTTTTATATGCTCAATCGTGTTTGCCAGAAAGTTTTCGTGAGTATGCGCCTTCTTTTCCATATTTTCCTCTATCTCGTGATATGCCACGGGATCGAGGTATTTTATGGAAAGATCCTCAAGTTCAATTTTCATGCGTTGCATACCGAGACGGTGAGCAAGAGGCGCATATATCTCCAGCGTCTCTTTTGCTTTACGGCGCTGTTTTTCGGGATTGACGTACTCATTCGTACGCATATTATGCAGACGGTCGGCAAGTTTTATGATTATGACACGCACGTCCTTTGCGGTTGCAAGAAACATCTTACGCAGATTTTCAACCTGCTGTTTTTCTTTATCCGTATAGACGGTACGTGAAAGCTTTGTTACGCCGTCAACTATCTCTGCCACTTCAAGACCGAACTGTTTTTTGAGATCATCAAAACTCACCGTCGTATCTTCAATGGTATCGTGCAGCAGAGCCGCAACGACAGAATCGGTGTCAAGACCAGTTTTGACGAGTATCTTGGCAACCTCTATCGGATGGATTATATAATCCTCTCCCGACGCACGCTTCTGCCCCTCGTGAGCAGCATAAGACAAGTCAAACGCCGCAAGTATTTTTTCTTTATCATATTCTCCGTTTTGTATTATTTCACAAACGGTTTCTCTGTAGTTGTTCATTACCTCACCCTGAAATACCCCTGAGTTTTACCAGAAGTTTCGATCTATTGAGATTTACCTTTTCCTCTGTCGGCACTATCTCAAAACTATATTCTGTATCGTTTATTTTTCTAAGTTTTATCAGACCCATCTCATCAAAAACATCAAGGCAGACCTTGAGTTTGCACATACCGAAACTGCCCTCTACACTGCTTGCAATGATGCGTGATGCCTCGATAAGTTTTATTCCGTCTTTAAGCCGGCGAAGATATCGGAAGACCTTGGTAAAATCGTCCATATCCGGTATCAGTTCTGCCGCTTCTTCGGAAGTAAGAGCCTTGCCGTTTTCATATTTTTCAAACAGACTTCTCTCTTTGTTTATCCTATGCAGTTCCTTTTCCGAAAGTTTCACGTCCCTTATGGTCACCTGCGGCGATTCAATACCTCTGTAAACATTTACGTCGAGATTGAATACGATATCTATCTTGTCACCACAGCAGAAACCAAAACTGTCGGGTGATACACCGAAGCAGAAACCGTTTACACTGTGACCGTCTTTAGAAAGCGTCACTCTTATATGCTTGTCAAACGAAAGCGGTAATATCTCGGTAATTACTGCATCACGGAGCATAAACACCGGAGCAGGATTTTCCGTGCCGTACGGTTCCAGCATCGAAATATCCCTGATAGTCGAGAAACTTATCTCGTCAATTCCAACCTCACAATCGACGTCTATCTTGGGAGTAAGTTCCTCCTCCGTAACGGTGGAATTTACAAACTCTGTAAGTTCCCTCTTGAAATCTTCAACATACTCACGCTTTATCGTAAAGCCTGCCGCCGACATATGACCGCCGAATTTATCAAAATAGTGCTTAAAACGGTCAAGTGCAGCATAGATATTGAAAGGAGATTTACTGCTTCTGCAGCTTCCCTTTCCGACGTCGCCGTCAAAGGTTATAAGCACTGTCGGTAAGCCGTATTTTTCATTGAGCCTTGACGATGCTATACCGATTATGCCGTTGTGCCAGTTATCATTGTCAAGAATTATTATCCTGTTTTCAAGTATGCTCTTATCCGCCTCAATCATTTCATTTGCCTGGGCGATAAGCTTACTCTCCTCGTCCTGACGCAATCTGTTTGCATCACAGAGGTCAGCTGCAATTTCATCAGCTTCCTCCGCCGTCTTTGCAAGAAGAAGGTCTACCGCACGCATTGCCTTCCCGACTCTTCCCACAGCATTTATTCTGGGGGCGATAGAGTATCCTATGACAGATGTCGAAACTTTTTTCTTGCCTATTCCTGCCATACGGATGAGTGCTTTAAGTCCAATATCATCCGTATTGTCAATACGCTTTAAGCCGAGTGAAACCAGAATTCTGTTTTCACCTGAAAGAGGCATAACGTCAGCAATCGTGCCGACAGCCGTCAGTACAGAGTATTTTTCAATCATCTCCATACGTCTTTCCTGGCCCGCAAGTGCACATATCAGTTTAAATGCAACGCCGACACCTGCAAGATACTTGTACGGATATTTACTGTCAGGTCGCTTGGGGTCTATAACCGCAACCGCAGAGGGAAGTTCTTCCCCGCACTCATGATGGTCCGTAACAATAATATCCATGCCGAGCGATGATGCATAACCAAGTTCTTCAACTGCGGTGATTCCCGAATCGACTGTTATGATAAGACGGCAGCCACTCTCTTTTATGGCATCTATTGCCGAATTATTGACACCGTACCCCTCTTCAACCCTGTCGGGTATATAGCACGAGACTATACCGCCCTCTGACACAAGATATCTGTATAAAATGGTGGTACTGGTTATACCGTCAACATCATAGTCACCGTAGACGGTAATGGGCTGCTTATTCTCAATCGCACTCTTGATGCGGGCGACCGCCTTTTCCATATCAGGCAGTAAAAACGGATCGCACAGCTGATCAAGAGATTTGTTGAGAAATCTCTTCGCCAGAGCGGGTGTATTGTACCCTCTGTTTATCAGAAGGCGTGCAATAACCTCGGAGACATTCAGTTCTCTGCAGAGAGCAGCCATCTCCTCGCTCTTCTGACTCTTAATGAGCCAGCGCTTCTCTTTCATTTTTCTTCCTCACTTTATATTTAAAAATAATTACATACATTAGTTATTTTAACACTTATATCTGACTAATACAATAATATATTTATTAACTTTTTATAAACAGAGGTGCATCTATGGTAAAAGCCGTCAGCAAGGCTCTCTGGGGGCCGTATACGACATTTCTGATTTTCGCAGTCGGGGTTATCATTACAGTAAAAATCAGATTTCTGCCCTTTCGTCCCGTTAAGCTTATAAAAACTGCATTCGGAAAAACAAGCGCCAAAAACGGCATTTCTCCGTTTCGTGCACTTATGACTGCCCTGTCAGGTTGTGTGGGGGTCGGCAACATAATCGGCGTGGGTGCGGCAATTGCCGTCGGCGGTGCAGGTGCACTGTTCTGGATGTGGGTGTCAGCCATCTTTGGAATGAGCGTAAAGTTTTTCGAGGTCTTCCTTGCGGTAAAATACAAGGACGCAGATTTAACAGGCTCTCCTGTTCAATACATAAAAAAAGGGCTTGGTATGCCCCTTCTTGCCACGCTCTACGCCATACTCGGTTTTATTTCGTCACTCTCGACGGGCAATCTCGTACAAAGCGGTGCCATTGCCGACATTGCCGAGGGCAGAGGCATACCGAGAATCCTTTGTGCAGCCGTCATTGTACTGCTTTGTTTTTTTGTTGCTTCAAAAGGTATAGACAGACTTTCCGGCATACTTTCAAAGATAATGCCGTTTGCAATTACACTTTACTGCACCGCCTGCATTGCAGTTCTTATCTTATGCCGCAGCAAACTCCCGCAGGTCATATCCGACGTATTTTCGTCTGCTTTCGGCATTAAATCAGTATCGGGTGCAACATTTGGCATAGCCCTCAAAGCAGGCTTTGCAAGGGGTGTTTTCAGCAACGAGGCAGGGGTCGGAACCTCCTGTCTGTCGCACGCCTCAAGCTCACAGAGTATTCCCGAAAAACAGGCTGTCTGGGGCATTTTCGAGGTTTTTACCGACACTATACTCATTTGTACCCTGTCGGGACTTGCCATGCTTGTAACAGAAACTTCGGGTTATACCCTGGCGTGCGGCGATATGTTTTACAGTATATTCGGCACGGGCGGCAGACTTTTTGCCGACGTCACACTACTCTGTTTTGCCTTTTCCACACTCTGCGCGTGGTGCTTCTACGGACAGAAATTTTACAATATGCTCGGCGGCAAAACAAAAGCGGTATATCTTGCTCTTTTTGCCCTGTTCATATTTGTCGGTGCACTGTTAAAAAACGAAAATTTATGGTATTTTGCCGATATTTCAAATGCCCTTGCAATGTTTGTAAATCTTACGGCACTCGTACTTCTATTACCCGAAACAAAAAAGGTGACTTTTTAGTCACCTTTAATTATTTTCAATGCAATTTTCATTCCGTCGCAGGCGGCTGACATAATACCTCCGGCATAGCCTGCCCCCTCTCCGCAAGGGTATACGCCTTTACACGACGGTGCCTGCAGTTCTTCATTGCGAAGTATGCGTACAGGAGACGACGTCCTCGTTTCAACGCCCGTCAGTATACCGCCCATCGAATTAAAACCGCTTCTGTTTTTATCAAAAACGGCAAAGCCCGTCTTTAACATATCACACACGAATTTCGGAAGTGCCTCATTCAAATCCGCTTCACGTACACCCGGTCTGTAGGTCGGCACTATATCCGAAACGAGATTGCCTTTCCTGCCCTCGATAAAATCCGCCGTTTTCTGACAGGGTGCAAAATAATCTGCACCGCCGAGCTCAAAAGCCTTTCGTTCAAGTTCCCTCTGAAAACGCACGCCCGAAAGCACGTCACTTTCAAGGTCCGTCGGCAATATCGATACCGCTATGGCAGCATTTGCATTATCCCCGTCTCTGCCGTGAAGACTCATTCCGTTTGTCACGACACCGCCCTCTTCCGATGCGG
>JAZSCG010000095.1:0-1724 GCA_045602805.1 Feifaniaceae bacterium | reverse complement strand
TGCTCAAGCTTCGTACCAACAGCGGAATAAACGTAACCGAATTCAATACCCGTTTCCGTGGATATGACTTTGAAAAACTTTTCGGAGAAAAACTTGCTCCTTTTGTTGAAAAAGGTCTTGTGGAAAAAAGCCAAAACGGCTATTATTTAAACCGCAAAGGTTTTTACGTGTCAAATTATATTTTGTCAACGATTCTTGACTTTGATTAAGGAGATTTTGAAATGAAAAGATTTTTAAGTATCATTCTCTGCTTTGCAACGCTCTTCTCACTTGCCGCATGTTCAGGCGGTTATAAACTTGACGACAAGCAGATAAAGCAGGACGTTCTGACTGTGAATACATAGACTGGTTCGACTACGAGATGGAAAAATTCGACGTTGTAGAGCGTATTGAGGATAAAGAGCCAGATATATTTTGAAAAGACGGGTGAACTTTTCAAGGTTACCGAAACGGTGAATTTCGAGTATTACTTTGATACCGCAACGAACACCTGGCAGATAAAATCTGCCGACGTTATTGCATCAACGGCAGAAAAGCTTACAGACGGTTTTGAACTCACCAACACGGCTATGGTAGACGGTGTCGTTTACAACGTAAAGCTGACAGGCGTCAATCCCGACGGCACTTTCACAGGCACGGCATCCGACGTGGCTATATCGGAAACACCCCTTGCAGGCACACGCCTCTGCGGTGCAAACGTAGTGGGCAGACCGCAGGGTAAAAATCAGGTATGGTATTTCCTCGTGACCGAAGGCAAACTCTCCTCAATCTTTACGGCAACGGGCTCACTTAGTCCCACCGTCGCAGAATAATAAAAAAATCCACAATACTTGAGTATTGTGGATTTTTTTATTAAGTATTAACTGAAAAGTTCAACCAGTTCTCGCATTGCTTCAAGTGGAATAAAGCAATCCTGATTGTCATATGCATATATGCTTTCGCCGGATGCATATCGGATATCAAGTTTCGCACCATACATATGCGGAAGTCCGCTCACTTTACTGACGTAGCCGTTATGCTGTGCAAAATCATATTTCGATACGATTTTCCAAAGACGCATCATAAATAATGCATCCGCCGTAAATTCTTTTGGTGCACCACCGCTTTCTCGCCCATACCAGTCAATTTTGCACTTAACGATTCCGTTTTCCGATTTTGCATCAAGTGTATAAATTCTTCCGCCAAGCTCGTTTTCTCCCTCCAAAACAACGGCAATAAGCGAAAATTCACACTTAAAACTCACTATTTCTGTTGACGCTATTACCTTTGGTGAATTCTCACCGCTGTTATACGTTTTAACGCCACCATCAATATTATCAGTATTATGGCCGCACCCACGAAATCCCATTTTCATAACATATTATCAACTCTCATTTAATTCGCATTGATGAATCGATAAAGGAAGGTAACAACCTGCGCTCTCGTACAGTTTGCATCAGGGCTGAAAGTTGTGGCACTTGTTCCGCCCGTAATGCCTTTTTCAACCGCCCAAAGAACAGCATCATAATAGTAACTGTCTGCTTTTACATCAGTAAACGGATTATTGCTTTCGGTTACCTGTGGCTGACCTGCAGTTCGCCAAAGGAAAGTAACAACCTGTGCTCTGGTACAGTTATTGTCAGGCGAGAAGGTATTTGCACTTGTACCACCTGTTATGCCTTCTTCTGCCGCCCAAAGAACAGCATCGTAGTAATATTGTCCCTTGGCAACGTCAACGAAGGGCG
>JAZSCG010000094.1:0-3925 GCA_045602805.1 Feifaniaceae bacterium | reverse complement strand
ATTATTGCAAGACAAAGCATTAAGCAGATATATCTTTTCACACACAGTCTCCTTTCGATAATTAGACATCTTATTATATCATTTTTATTATATTATTACAATAATAAAGACACAGAAAAAATAAGGTATATTTTTGCAAAGCGGGGCAAACAATAATGCTGAAAGCTTTTTTGAAAGGAAATTCGGTTATGAAAAAATTTATAATGATTACACTCGTTCTTGCACTTGCACTCTCTTTTGCGGCGTGCGGTAAGGAGGATATGACAGGTGAGAGCGATATGCTCGGCGAGACACCCGTTACCGATATGGCTGACAATATGGCTATGGGGCTCGGGGTTACGGTAAAGCACGAGGGCTACTCTGCAAGTGCAGAGGCGTCGGGACAGACCGCCCTTGAAAGTTACATCGCAGCGGTTACGTTTGACAAAGACGGAAAGGTGCATAAAGCACGTCTTGACTGTGTTGAGTCAACGGGGACGTTTGATACGGCAGGTGCATTTTCCTCCGATGAAAGTAGTGCTTACTCAAAACGTGAACTCGGCGACGATTACGGTATGAGGCAGGCTTCGGGCATAGGCAAGGAGTGGTATGAGCAGGTAGACGCCCTCGAAACGTGGATGGAGGGTAAGACGATAGAAGAAATTCAGCAAATTGATGAAAATGAGACGGAGATACGCTCCTCCTGCACGATTTCAACCGACGGCTTTATTGAAGCAGTCAAAAAAGCCCACGAATCAATGAAATAAAAAAACTCCTTACGGGACACCGTAAGGAGTTTTTTTTAGTTGTATTTTGCAACCTGAAGGATTTCTTCGGCTTTCTTTATCTGTTCTTCGGTCGGGGATTTAATACCCTCCAAAGGATATTTGATGCCGAGTTTTTCCCACTTGAACAGACCGAGCGTGTGGTAGGGAAGAACTTCAACACGTTCTACGCTTTTAAGAGTGCCGATAAAATCTGCCATTTCTTTGAGACCGTTTTCATCATCCGTGACACCGGGCACGAGCACGTGACGTATCCACATCGGCTTGCCCTTGTCGGACAGATATTTTGCAAGCTTAAGGATATTTTCATTGGTATATCCCGTAAGTGAACGGTGTTTTTTATCATCCATCTCTTTTAAATCGAGCATAACGAGGTCGGTATAAGAGAGAAGCTTATCAAATTTTTCCAAAAACTCGGGCTCTTCGCAAAAAGGCTGACCTGCGGTATCTATCGTCGTATGAACGCCTTTAAGTTTTGCCTGACGGAAAAATTCTGTCACAAAGTCTATCTGAAGCAGAGGTTCACCGCCGCTTACGGTCACGCCGCCACCGTTACCCCAATAGCTTTTGTAATGGTAGACGTGCTCAAAAAGTTCGCCCGCCTCTCTGTCCTGAGCGCCGTCGTGCGACCATGTTTCGGGGTTGTGACAGTATTTACAGCGCATTTTACAGCCCTGCAAAAATACGACGAAACGAACGCCCGGTCCGTCAACAAGACCGAAAGTCTCCAAAGAATGAATTTTTCCGATAACTTTTTCCATTTTTACTCCTATTAAAAATGCTGATTCCCACGGTATTATGCCGCGAAAATCAGCATTTATTTCAATTAATTGAGATTAGATAGTGTGATGGCAGGTTCTTGCAAGAACGTCTTCCTGCTGTTCACGTGTAAGGTCGATAAACTTAACTGCGTAGCCTGATACACGGATTGTGAAGTTTGCATATTCTTCCTTCTCCGGATGTTCCATAGCGTCGAGAAGCTTTTCCTTACCGAATACGTTTACGTTGAGGTGGTGTGAACCCTGTGAGAAGTAACCGTCAAGAACGTTAACGAGGTTGTTAACTCTTTCGTCATCACTGTGACCGAGAGCATCGGGGTTGATAGTCTGCGTATTTGAAATACCGTCAAGCGCCCAGTGGTAGGGAAGCTTTGCAACTGAGTTGAGTGATGCAAGAAGACCGTTCTGCTCTGCACCGTAGCTCGGTGTGCCGCCGGGAGCAAATGAAGCCGATGCGGGACGGCCGTCAGGTGTAGCACCCGTAGCCTTACCGTAAACAACGTTTGATGTGATTGTAAGAATTGAAGTTGAAGCTTCTGAATCACGGTATGTGTGATGCTTCTTAATCTTTTCGATGAAGGTCTTGAGAAGCCATACAGCGATATCGTCTGCACGGTTATCGTCATTACCGTATTTGGGGAAGTCACCCTCAACGATGTAATCCGTAACCATACCTGTTTCGTCACGAACAGTCTTAACCTTAGCGTACTTGATAGCACTAAGTGAGTCTACAACGTGTGAGAAGCCTGCGATACCCGTTGCGAATGAACGTCTAACATCTGTATCGATGAGAGCCATTTCAGCTTCTTCGTAGTAGTACTTGTCATGCATGTACTGGATGAGGTTGAGTATATTTACGTAAAGGCCTGCAAGCCATTCCATCATCGTGTCAAACTTCTTGACAACTTCATCGTAATCAAGATATTCGCTTGTGATAGGTGCGTAAGCGGGTCCTATCTGCTCACGGAGCATTTCGTCAACACCGCCGTTGATAGCGTAGAGGAGACACTTACCGAGGTTTGCACGTGCACCGAAGAACTGCATTTCCTTACCCGTCTGTGTAGCAGATACGCAGCAGCAGATTGAGTAATCGTCACCCCAGTAGGGCTTCATAACGTCATCATTCTCGTACTGGATTGAGCTTGTGAGAATAGAAATCTTTGAAGCGTACTTCTTGAAGTTTTCAGGAAGGTTGGGTGAATAGAGAATTGTAAGGTTCGGCTCAGGTGAGGGACCCATGTTCTCAAGTGTGCGGAGGAAACGGTAGTCGTTCTTTGTAACCATTGAACGTCCGTCAATACCCGTACCGCCGACAACAACAGTTGCCCAAACGGGGTCGCCCGAGAAGAGCTGATTGTATGAAGGAATACGAGCGAACTTAACCATACGGAGTTTCATAACAAGATGGTCGATAAGTTCCTGCGCTTCTTTTTCTGTGATGATACCTGCATCAAGGTCACGCTGGAGATAGATGTCAAGGAAGGTTGAGATACGGCCAACGCTCATTGCGGCACCGTTCTGTGTCTTAACTGCAGCAAGGTAGCCGAAGTAGAGCCACTGAACTGCTTCCTTAGCATTCTTAGCGGGAAGTGAAATGTCAAAGCCGTAGAGGGCAGCCATTTCTTTCATACCCTTAAGGGCACCAATCTGACGTGCAATTTCTTCACGCTGACGGATAACGTCGTCAATCATAGTGCCGTCACCGCAGTTAGCAAGATCTTCCTGCTTAAACTTGATGAGCTGATCGATACCGTAAAGTGCAACACGTCTGTAGTCGCCTACGATACGGCCACGGCCGTAAGTATCCGGCAGACCTGTGATGATGTGGCTGCGACGAGCAAGTCTCATTTCAGGAGTGTATGCATCAAAAACAGCCTGGTTGTGTGTACGGCAATATTCTGTGAATATCTTGTGAAGCTCGGGATCCGGTGTATAACCGTAAGTTTCGCAAGCCTGTTCAGCCATTCTGATACCGCCGTAAGGCATAAATGCACGCTTTAAGGGCTTATCTGTCTGCAGACCAACGATTTTTTCTTCATCCTTGAGAGATTCGTCGATGTATGCAGGACCGTAAGCCGTAAGGCTTGTTACGACCTTTGTTTCACATTCGAGAACGCCGCCTTTAGCACGTTCTTCTTTCTGGAGCTTCTGTAAAGCACCCCATAACTTATTAGTTGCTTCTGTAGGACCTTCAAGGAAGGATTCGTCACCATCGTAAGGACGGTAGTTCTTCTGAATAAAGTCTCTTACATTAACTTCTTCTTTTCACATACGGCCTACAAAGCCGTTCCACTGTTCGAAATTAACCATATTGTGCCTCCTTGTATATTATAAAATTTAATCACTTTAACCGTATATAAAAGCTATATTAAAAAATATAAC
>JAZSCG010000093.1:0-1940 GCA_045602805.1 Feifaniaceae bacterium | reverse complement strand
ACGGTAATCGGCGGAAGATACGGCCTTTCATCAAAGGATACACCCGTATCAAGTCTGCTTGCGGTGTATGAAGAACTTAAAAAAGACTGTCCCAAAAACGCCTTTACAATAGGCATAAACGATGACGTGACAAGTCTCTCCCTTCCCGAAGGTGAGGCGGTTGCCGACAAGGATATTTTTGCCTGCAAATTCTTCGGACTCGGCGGTGACGGCACCGTCGGTGCAAACAAAAACTCGGATAAGATTGTGGGGGACAACACCGACAAATACGTGCAGGCGTATTTTCAGTACGACTCCAAAAAAACGGGTGGCATCACAATATCGCATCTGCGGTTTTCGGATAAAAAAATAAAAGCGCCCTATTACGTAAGGAAGGCGGATTTTGTTGCCTGTCACAACCCGTCTTATATAGATAAGGGTTATAAAATGGCAGAGTATCTGAAGCACGGCGGAACGTTTCTCATAAATTGCAGCTGGAATGAAAATGAGTTGTCGGAACATCTGTCGGCAAGTGCAAAAAGGTATATTGCTCAGAATGACATACAGGTATATACCGTTGATGCGCTTGAAATAGCTCAAAAAAACGGTATGGGACGCCATATAAATACGGTTTTACAGATGGCGTTTTTTGCACTGACCGACATTATTCCGCCTGACAAGGCAAAGGAGTATATTAAAGAGGCTGCGTATAAATCCTATTCGGCAAAGGGGGATGAGGTTGTAGGTGCAAACTACGCCGCCATTGACGAGGGTGCACGTGCTTATAAAAAAATAAGTATTCCGGACGATTGGAAGAATGCAGAGAATAAAACTGACCTGATTGAAGTAAGCGGTAAAAAACACACGGTAAAAATGGTTAAAAACCTGCTTGAACCGATTTCGCTTTTAAAGGGCGATAATCTGCCCGTATCGGTATTCAAAGAGTATGAAAACGGTCAGTTTTACTCGGGAGCATCGGCGTCTGAAAAAAGGGGCGTTGCCGTGACCGTGCCCGAATGGATACCCGAAAACTGTATTCAGTGTGCTACCTGCTCGTTCGTCTGTCCGCACGCCACGATAAGAACGTTTTTGCTCAGCAATGAGGAAACAGAAAAAGCACCGTCAGGACTTAAAATTGCCTCTGCAAAGGGCAAAGGACTCGAAGAATATAAGTTCTCGGTTACGGTGTCACCGCTCGATTGTATGGGTTGTATGGTGTGTCTTAACGCCTGTCCTGCAAACAAGGCAGGCAGACCTGCGTTAAAGCAGGTGTCGCAGGAGAGTCAGACCTTCCGTCAACCTGCTTTTGAATACGCCGTCTCATATGTAAAAAAGAAAGAGACTACGCTTCCCCTCGGAAGCGTGAAGGGAAGTCAGCTGAGCAGACCGCTTCTTGAATTCCCCGGCTCGTGTGCAGGCTGTGCCCAGACGGCTTATGCACGCCTTATCACACAGCTTTTCGGCGAGAGAATGTATATATCAAATGCGACGGGCTGTTCGTCTATATGGGGTGGACCTGCGGCTGCATCTCCATACACCTTTACAAAAGAGGGCAGGGGGCCTGCATGGTCTAATTCGCTTTTTGAGGACAATGCCGAGCACGGTCTTGGTATTTATCTCGGACAGAAGATACTGCGTGACAGGATGATAAAAGAGGTCGAAAATATTGGCACCGATACCGCAAATGAGTATTTAAAAACTCTCAATGACGGCAGGGAAAATGACGTTGCAACGAAAAAACTCGTTAAAGACCTTAAAGATGATAAAATACTTCAAAATAAAAAGTGGTTGTCCAAAAAATCCGTCTGGATATTCGGCGGTGACGGCTGGGCATACGATATCGGCTACGGCGGTCTCGACCACGTACTTTCCTCGGGTGCGGACGTAAATATTTTCGTATTCGATACCGAGGTCTACTCAAATACGGGCGGTCAGGCACCAAAGGCAACAAACAAGGGTGC
>JAZSCG010000092.1:0-3349 GCA_045602805.1 Feifaniaceae bacterium | reverse complement strand
CATAATGATTGACATTCCTTTAACAATATTATAAAATACAAGGTGGATTATTAATAAATTTTTATTATAAAGGAGTTAAGCAAAATGTTAAACAAGAAAAATGTTGAAGACATCAATGTTTCAGGCAAGAGAGTTCTTTGCCGTTGTGACTTCAATGTTCCGCTCAAGGACGGAAAGATTACAAATGACAAGAGAATAAGAGAATCACTTAAGACTATCAAGTATCTTCTTGACAACAATGCAAAACTCATCCTCTGCAGCCACCTCGGCAAGCCGAAGAACGGTCCCGAAGAGAAGTTTTCTCTCGCTCCCGTTGCTGTAAGACTTTCTGAGCTTCTCGGCAAGAATGTTGTTTTTGCAAACGACGATGAAGTAGTCGGCGAAAATGCAAAGAAGGCTGTTGCTGAAATGAAGGACGGCGATATCGTTCTTCTCCAGAACACACGTTTCAGAAAAGAAGAAACAAAGAATCTTGAACCCTTCAAGAGTGAACTTGCTTCACTTGCAGACGTATTCGTAATGGATGCATTCGGTTCATCACACCGTGCACACTGCTCAACGGTTGGTGTTACAGAGTACGTTAAGGAAACCGCTGTAGGTTACCTTATGGAAAAAGAGATTCAGTACCTCGGTAACGCTGTTGAAGATCCCAAGCGTCCTTTCGTTGCTATTCTCGGCGGTGCTAAGGTTGCAGACAAGCTTACAGTTATCGAAAACCTTTTAGAGAAGGTTGACACACTTATCATCGGTGGCGGTATGGCTTATACGTTCATCAAGGCTCAGGGCGGCAGTGTAGGTACATCACTCGTTGACGAAGAAAAGCTCGGCTACTGCAAGGAAATGCTTGCAAAGGCTGAAGCTAAGGGCGTTAAGCTCCTTCTCCCCGTTGATACGGCTATCACAGCTTCATTCCCCGACCCCATCGATGCTCCCGTAGAAGTTGAATTCTGCAACACATCAGAAATCCCTGCTGACAAGATGGGTCTTGACATCGGTCCCAAGACGATGGAAATCTTTGCTAACGCAGCAAAAGAAGCTAAGACTGTTGTTTGGAACGGTCCTATGGGCGTGTTTGAAAACCCCGTTCTCGCAAAGGGTACTATCGCAGTTGCTCAGGCACTTGCTGATTCCGATGCTGTTACTATCATCGGCGGCGGCGACTCTGCTGCAGCGGCTGAATCACTCGGCTTTGCAGACAGAATCACTCACATTTCAACAGGTGGCGGCGCTTCACTTGAATATCTTGAAGGTAAAGAGCTTCCCGGTATCACTGCTATAGCAAGCAAGTAATAAATCAGGGCAGAAAGAACTTCTGCCCTTAACTTTCAATAAGGAGATATAAAAATGAAAAAGAATGTAAGAAAAGCAGTTATCGCAGGTAACTGGAAGATGAATAAGACACCTGCTGAAGCAATCGAACTTATCGATGCTATAAAGCCCCTCGTAAAAGATGCTGATTGTGACGTCGTAGTAGGCGTTCCCTACGTTTGCATCCCCGCTGCAGTTGAAGCAGTTAAGGGCTCAAACATCAAGGTTTCTGCTGAAAACGTTCACTGGGCTGAAAGCGGTGCTTTCACAGGTGAAATCTCTGTTCCCATGCTCAAGGCAGTTGGTGCAGAATACGTTATCATCGGTCACAGCGAAAGAAGACAGTATTTCGGTGAAACAGACGAAACTGTAAATCTTCGTACAAAGGCTGCTCTTGCAGGCGGTCTCAAGGTTATTCTCTGCGTAGGCGAACTTCTCGCTGAAAGAGAACAGGGTATCACTTTCGAAACAGTTTCAAAGCAGATAAAGATTGACCTTGCAGGCGTTTCTGCTGAGGACGTTAAGAACAACGTTATCATCGCTTACGAACCCGTTTGGGCTATCGGCACGGGCAAGACGGCTACAAGCGATCAGGCTGAAGAAGTTAACGCTTACATCAGAACGGTTATCGCAGGTCTCTACGGTGAAGAAGTTGCTGAAGGCACGACAATTCAGTACGGCGGTTCAATGAATGCCGCTAATGCTGACGAGCTTCTTTCAAAGGTGAACGTTGACGGCGGTCTCATCGGCGGTGCTTCACTCAAAGCTAATGACTTTGCGGCAATCGTTGCAGCAGCAAGCAAATAAGAGGTAGAAAATGAAAAAACCTTTACTTTTAATGATACTTGACGGTTACGGTATGAACGATGCGGGTGACTTCAACGCCATCTACAAGGCAAAGACACCCGTTATGGACTCACTTATGTCCACCTGCCCCGTCACAACACTTGATGCTTCGGGTATGGCAGTAGGTCTTCCCGACGGTCAGATGGGTAACTCCGAAGTGGGTCACACAAACATCGGTGCAGGCCGTGTAGTTTATCAGGAACTTACCAGAATCACAAAAGAAATTGACGACGGTACATTCTTTGAGAATGAGGCGCTTGTCAAAGCATACGAAAACGCTAAAAATTCAGGCGGTGCCATTCACTTTATGGGTCTTCTGTCTGACGGTGGCGTACATTCTCACAATTACCACCTCTATGCCCTCATTGAAATGGCAAAGAAGTTCGGTTTGGAAAAAGTGTACGTTCACGGTATACTTGACGGTCGTGACGTGTCCCCCACTTCAGGTGCAGACTTCGTTGCAGACCTTGAAAACAAAATGGCAGAAATCGGCGTAGGTAAGATTGCAACACTCACAGGCAGATATTACGCTATGGACCGTGACAACAGATGGGAACGTGTTGAAAAGGCATACAGCGCATTCGTATACGGCGAAGGTGTTGAAAATGCCGATGCCGTTGATGCTGTTAAGAAGTCATACGCGCAAGAAGTTACCGACGAATTCGTACTTCCCGTTGTATGCGACAAAAACGGTATGATAAAGAGCGGTGACTCGGTTGTATTCTTCAACTTCCGTCCCGACCGTGCGAGAGAAATCACAAGAACGTTCGTTGACGATGAATTTAACGGTTTTGAAAGACGTGGCGGCAGACAGAACGTGCATTACGTATGCTTCACACAGTACGATGCATCAATGCCCAACGTTGACGTTGCTTTCAAGCCCCAGAGTTTAGACAACACACTCGGTCAGTATCTTGCAGACAACGGCAAGACACAGCTTCGTATAGCTGAAACCGAGAAGTATGCACACGTTACCTTCTTCTTCAACGGCGGCGTTGAAACGGTAAGCGAGGGTGAGGACAGAGTTCTCGTTAACTCCCCCAAGGTTGCAACCTACGACCTTCAGCCCGAGATGAGTGCTCCCGAAGTATGCGACAAGTGTGTTGAGAATATAAAGAGCGGCAAGTACGACGTTATAATACTCAACTTCGCAAACTGCGATATGGTAGGCCATACGGGTATATTTGAAGCGGCT
>JAZSCG010000091.1:0-2970 GCA_045602805.1 Feifaniaceae bacterium | reverse complement strand
TATATGCAGCCGCTTGAAATAAACGGCGTTCCTCTGTACTATTCCGTTGCAACTACATCGGCAGGAGAGTATAATCAGTCATTAAAGGGGTTTACCACAAGCTTCTGGACAATAGCAATATTTGTGTTCGGTGTTTCGGTGCTGCTTTTTGCTGTTACAACCCACAGACAGCTTGACCCCATAAAGCAGATGACTCAGGCTGCAAAAAAATATGCCAAAGGGCAGTTTGACGTACGCATTGAAAGCAGTCGTATCGAGGAGATAAACGAACTGGGCAACGCCTTCAACAATATGGCGGAGAGTCTTGAACATCTTGAAGATGCACGAAACACGTTTGTGCAAAACGTGTCACACGACCTGCGTACCCCCATGACTACGATAACGGGGTTTGTTGACGGTATACTTGACGGCACCATCCCGAAAGAAGAAGAGGAATACTATCTCGGCCTCGTTTCTCAGGAAACAAAGAGGCTGTCACGACTCGTATCGACTCTGCTTGATATTTCCGAGCTTAAGTCGGGTGCCAACAAGCAGATAACGGAATTTGACGTTGCTGAAATAATAAGTCAGATACTCTTTTCGTTTGAGCAGAAGATAAACGGAAAGAAGCTTGCTCTTGACTTTGATTTTGATATGGACGCCCTTAACGTCAAAGGCGATAAGGACGGTATTTACAGAGTAATATATAATCTTATCGACAATGCCGTAAAATACTCTTTTGATGAAGGTACGCTCAGAATAAGCACTTCGGTCAATCAGACACATGCGATAATTACGGTCTATAATACGGGTATGGGCATAAAAGAAGACGATATTCCGTTTATATTTGACCGTTTTTACAAAACGGACAAGTCGAGAGGCAGGGATAAAAGCAGTCTCGGACTCGGTCTGTATATAACGAAAATAATAGTAGAAAACAGCGGTGGCAACATTATGGTTCGCAGTAAATACGGTGAATTCTGCGAATTCTCATTTACAGTGCCACTAAAAGCATAACTGATAGGAGGATAATTATGTTTGAAAACGAACAGTTTAACGAAACACAGCAGGAAACGGTTACCCCGACTCCTGCAGAGCCTGTAGAAGAGGTAACCAACCCCGTAGAGGCAACACCCGTCACAGAAGAGACACAACCACCCGAAGAAGAGCAACCCAAAAAGAAAAAAGGCAACAAGGGCGTCTGGGTGTTTCTGGGAATACTTGTCACAGCGATAATTGCAAGCGGTCTTATAATAGCGGTCAGTCTGCGACACTCCGGTGCGGATATGCCTAATTTCGTGGAAAAAGGCCCCGAAGGCACAACCGAAATAACACAGAATCCCACTCCCGGTGTGGAATACACCGTAAGTGAGGACGGGATTCTCTCAGTTCCCGAAATCGTTGGCAAGGTAAAGCCCTCCGTTGTCGGTATCGTTACCGAGAGTGGTTTTGGCAGCGGTTTCTTTATAAATGCTGACGGTTATATTCTCACCAATGCACACGTCGTGGCAAATTCACAATCCGTTACCGTATACGACAGCAACGAGAAAACCTATAACGCAACGATAGTCGGCAGCGACAATCAGACAGACATCGCAGTAATAAAAATTGAGGGTACGGATTTTCCCGCTGTGGAAATTGGCGATTCAGCTATGCTTAAACTCGGTGAAACCGTAGTTGCAATAGGGAATCCCAGAAGTATGGAACTGTATGCCTCTGTTACAAGCGGTATCGTTTCAGGTCTTGACAGAACGATTTCCGTTGAAGGCGTTGACTTTAATCTTATTCAGACGGACGCCTCAATCAACAGCGGTAACTCGGGCGGTGCACTTATCAACCACTTTGGTCAGGTCATTGGTATCACCAATGCAAAATTCGCAAACAGCGAAGGTCTTGGTTTTGCCATTCCGGCAAATACGGCTATCCCGATTGTAAATGAACTTATTGCAAACGGCAGGGTTACGGGCAGACCCGTTATCGGCATAATGGGTCAGGATTTAAACACGTTCTACGGAATGAAGGGCGTATACGTCACAGACGTACGACAGGACAGCGACGCATACAAAAAAGGTCTTCAGCCCGGTGATATCATTACCGCAGTAAACGGTGAGGAAGTATCCACGGTTAATGCTCTTTCGGCAAAAATCGGCTCAATGAGTGCAGGTGACACGGTTACCCTCTTCGTATACCGAAACGGAAGATATTTTACGCTTGACGTAAAACTTATGCCGAATGATTAAACCAAAAACGGACAGGTTTTCCTGTCCGTTTTGTATTTACTTTATAAGATAATGATGTTACAATGAGAATAACTTAAATGTATAGAGAAGTGTAAAAATGATAATACTCGGGAAAACCAAAGAATATGAAATAATGGACAAAATAAAAACTGCCGAAGGCATCAGTTGCCTTATTGAACTTGCAGAAAAGCATTCTTTCTGCGGTAATCTGTGGCACTGCTTCGTGGCGTATCTTATAATGACTGACGAAAATCCCTTTTCCGTCGGTTGTGAAAGACGGCAGGTGCCCGATAATGCACTCACCCAGACGGTAAAAGCAGATTTTGATGAACTTTATACGCTTTTTAACCGCTCAATGCTTGATGAAATCTTTGACGATTACGTCCCCATGAAAAAGCCCGACGAGGATATGCTAAGCATAGGCACTCTTGCATCTGAATTTGCAAAAAAACTTGAAAAGACATCGAATGCAGACGAATTTTTCAAGGTGTGTACGGATTTTTATGAAGCCTACGGCGTGGGTGAACTCGGTCTTTACCGTGCTTTTGTGTTGAGTGAAGACGGTGCTCTCGTTCCCGTCACACATTTCCGCCGTGTCACCCTTTCGGATCTGTGGGGTTATGACGTGCAGAAAGCACAGCTTCTTGATAATACGAGGGCATTCGTAAACGGCAAAGATGCCAACAACGTGCTTCTCTATGGTGACAGCGGTACGGGTAAATCCACCTGCATCAAAGCCATTTTAAACGAA
>JAZSCG010000090.1:0-2419 GCA_045602805.1 Feifaniaceae bacterium | reverse complement strand
AGAAGAGGAAGAGTCCCACGATGATAAATACGATGAAAGCGGCGGCAACTATAATTGCCTTCGTGTTGTTGAGTGACGATAAAAGTACGGGGAAGGTGCGTGAATTTATGGTAAGATTCGCTTTGCCGAGAATTTTTAAATTGAGTGACCACAGTATAAGCTGAGTTAAAATACCTGCAAGAATTGCGGGAATACCCATAACCGTGTGGAAAACACCCGTGATAATGCCTGCAAGCAGACCTGCAATAAAAGCAACCAGTATACAGAGGTATACGTTTACACCGTTTGCAAGCAGAATTGCGCAGACGCAGGCGCCTGTGCAGATAGAGCCGTCAACGGTCAAGTCTGCAATATCGAGAATTTTATAGGATATATAAAGCCCGATTGCCATTATACCCCATATCAGACCCTGTGCAACGGCACCGGGCAATGCATTTATAAATCCCATTATATCTCCTTCGGATTAGCGGGCAACGTAGCCGTCAGCATCAAGTTTTGCAGTGTCGATACCGAGCTCGTCGCAGATAGTCTTGTTGTACTTTTTAACAGGCTCTGCATCGTAGCCGATTTCCATGGTTGTGATATCCTGCTTGCCGAGAAGAACGTCAGCCGCCATCTTACCTGTCTCAACACCGATGTTGTAGTAGCTGATAGCAAGTGTTGCGAAGCATACGTCACTTTCATAGCCTGTGAAAACGGGTGTCTTGTCGGGACCGCATACGTTTCTTACAGTTTCATCATTTGAAGCAACCGTGTTGTCTGTGGGAACGTAGATGGCATCACATTCTGCAGATGCCTTTGTAACGATACCCTGAAGCTCGGTTGATTCGGAGAACTTGTATTCGTTTACGGTTATGTTCTTACCTTCAAGATAAGCCTTTACAACGTCGTACTGGTATGCTGAGTTGGGCTCTGCCGAGCAGTAGAGGATACCTACAGTAGCACCTTCTTCAAGTGCGAGTACGTCAATCATCATCTGTGCCTGGTCCTCAAGCGGAGCAAGGTCTGAAGTACCCGAAACGTTGTTTCCAACCACGCCACTGAAGTTTTCTATACCGAGTGCCACACCGTATTCTGTGATGGATGTGCCAAGTACGGGGATAGTTTCGGTTGCGTTGTATGCAGCCTGAAGTGCAGGTGTTGCGTTGCCGAGAATAAGGTCAACGTCCTCAGAAACGAAGCTGTTTACGATAGTAACGCAGGTGTTCGTGTCGCCCTGACCGTTCTGGTCTTTGTATACGACTGTTCTGCCCTCTGCTTCAAGCGCCTCTGTAAGAGCGTCTTTGAAGCCCTGTGTAGCAAGGTCGAGCGAGTCGTGTGTAACGAGCTGGCAGATACCGACAACGTATTCGGACTTGTCGGGATTAACCTTGATTGTTACTGTGTCGTTCGAGCATGCAGCCATAGAAAGGCAGAGCGCAAGAACTAAAAGGATTGATAATACTTTTTTCATTTTTATAACCTCTTTCGGAGTAGAATATATAATTACACGGAAATCCGTGGAATTAACAAAAAAATCCCCGTTCCTCCAAAACGGAAGAACAGGGACAGTTTATAAAACCGTGGTACCACTCTGTTTCACCCTTTTCTCGCAAAAAGAGCCTTAGTAGGTGCAATTACACCCTTGTGATATAACGGTCACACCCGGTAAAGCCTACACAGCAAAGCCTTCAGCCCACGGCTAACAGAATGAATTCACCGCCCTTACACTACTGTTTCACACCAACCAACAGTTCTCTTAAAATGCAATTAAACGGCTACTGCTTTCTGCTCGAACGCCTTTGATATCATAGTTGTATTGTATAGAACACGGCAAAGTTTGTCAAGAAAAATTTTATTTGCTTTCCTCTAAAATATGACGTATTACTCTGCTGATAACCTCTGCCATACGGATAAAGCCTGCATCCTGAGGATGAATGCCGTCAATAATGTAGTCACACCCTTTGCATTTCCTGAAAAACCTTCGGTGCTCGAGACTACGTCCTCACAAAGTACGCTTAGTTCCATTTTGCTGACCGCAAAACTCCACCTGCTCCCTTGCTCGTCCTCTTCCAAACACAATGCCCTTTATTTTGCATAAAAAAGCAGATAGGGTGTAGTTACCCTACCTGTATATGCTTTGCGCCACACAGGGCTTTTTAAGCCCTTATACTGCGGTGAGATTTTTGATTCTATTCCATCGTGCCGACCATTTTATTTATGTCGCCATCTGAGTCTGCGATGATTATTTTTGTTTTACTCGGTGCTACATAGCCAAACCCTTCTATGTAGGCTTTGTTTTTTTCTTCATAAATTTCTTCCTCTCTGATTTTGTATTTACCTTTCGGCAACACAAACATACCACAGAAGATGGCATAAGTCTACGAAGTTTTTTCAAAAGTGCTTTTCTTTGATTAATGCGTATCATATTTTGATATAG
>JAZSCG010000089.1:0-1564 GCA_045602805.1 Feifaniaceae bacterium | reverse complement strand
ATATGCTTTCGCCGGATGCATATCGGATATCAAGTTTCGCACCATACATATGCGGAAGTCCGCTCACTTTACTGTCGTAGCCGTTATGCTGTGCAAAATCATATTTCGATACGATTTTCCAAAGACGCATCATAAATAATGCATCCGCCGTAAATTCTTTTGGTGCACCACCGCTTTCTCGCGCATACCAGTCAATTTTGCACTTAACGGTTCCGTTTTCCGCTTTTGCATCAAGTGTATAAATTCTTCCGCCAAGCTCGTTCTCTTCCTCCGAAACAACGGCAATAAGCGAAAATTCACACTTAAAACTCACTATTTCTGTTGAGGATACAGCCTTTGGTGAATTCTCACCGCTGTTATACGTTTTAACGCCACCATCAATATTATCAGTATTATGGCCGCACCCACGAAATCCCATTTTCATAACAAGTCGTGACATTCTCATTTACTTGGCATTGATGAATCGATAAAGGAAGGTAACAACCTGCGCTCTCGTACAGTTTGCATCAGGGCTGAAGGTTGTGGCACTTGTTCCGCCCGTAATGCCTTTTTCAACCGCCCAAAGAACAGCATCATAATAGTAACTGTCTGCTTTTACATCAGTAAACGGATTATTGCTTTCGGTTGCCTGTGGCTGACCTGCAGTTCGCCAAAGGAAAGTAACAACCTGTGCTCTGGTACAGTTATTGTCAGGCGAGAAGGTGCTTACGCTTGTTCCACCCGTGATTTTGCTTCCGAGTGCCCATTTAACCGGCTTATAGTAAAAGGCATTTTCCTGTACGTCAACAAAAGGCATAGTAATTGCGGCAGGTTCGACAGAACCTATCATCCTGTGCAGGAAAGTAACAACCTGCGCTCTTGTGCAGTTATTGTCAGGCGAGAAGGTATTTGCACTTGTACCACCTGTTATGCCTTCTTCTGCCGCCCAAAGAACCGCATCGTAGTAATACTGTCCCTTTGCAACGTCAACGAAGGGCGACTCTTTGTCGGTATCGTCTTGTGTCGGCGGTTCTTCTGCTTTATCTTCCTCAAGAACAGGGAACGTGTATGTAATCATAACTGTTGAATCGCTAAGTCTGTTGACGTCGCTTTCCTTCACGGTAAAGCCGTCAAGCGATGCCCTGATACCTTCAGCAAACTTTGCGGTATAATCCCAGCCCGAACGGATTGCATCTACGTACATCGTTATCGTGTATTGCTTGCCTGCTTTGAAAGTATCCGTCTTGGCCATATATTCGCCATCTTCATACCACGCAATTGCACCCGAATCATTTTTCGCATCATAATATTGAGGATGGGCAGATTCAGGCTCGACGTCGGGTGTGTTTCCGACTTCGGGGAAATCAATACCCCATATATGGATATCGGAAACGGTAACTTCAGGGGCATTCGTTACGTATTTGACCGTCATAAGAGTGCCGTCTGTTTCATACTCTGCCTGTTGACCGTTTACGATTACAACAGGATTGTACTGTGCATTCTGATCTTTTCTGAAGGTATAACCTTCGTCGGCTCTAAGGTAGATAGTAGCACGGTATCCCATACCGCTTGCAAAAGGAACGTC
>JAZSCG010000088.1:0-5737 GCA_045602805.1 Feifaniaceae bacterium | reverse complement strand
TCAATAATTTTATACGTGCCTTTTCCCCATCAAATATCACACGTGATGTTCTCTCGCCCATTATCCTCACCTCAAGGTTATTTTTACCTTAAAATAAGGAATTACACATAAAAAAAATGATTGCATATGCAATCATTTTTTCTTCTTTTCAACCCTTCTTGAAAGAGGCGCATGATAGTCGCCCGTTTTATTAAATTCAAGCTTTAAACCGTATTTATCTTTTGACCATTTACAAAGAACGACGGCAACGACGATATAAGCAATATACGTTACGATTTTGGTCCAACCAAGCAAACCGAACATATCCTGTAAAGTGAGCAGCCCTCCTGCAACAAACCAGCCGCCTGCCGCATAATAAGCATACTTTTGCTCGCCCCTGACCGCATGGCCTATAACAGAGGCAAGCGCAACGTAGATTGCTATCATAACTATCGGATATATCGCACCCGCAATACTTTCAAGTAAAGTCATACTTTCCAGTTCTTTCATATACGGCTCATATATTTCGAGAAACTCAGGTGTAATACCACCCTCTTTCATAAGCGTAGCAACAGAAATATATGTTACCGACGAAAGTATTTCTATAAAAGCATTGCCTGTTGCAAAACCGACACCTGCACCGTAAAACACCGCATAAGTATGCCTCTTGAGAAACACGTGCATAAAAAACCGAAGTGCCGAAACCTGTACCGCAACACTGACGATAAGTTTCACAAAATCAAATACCGTACTGCTGACATTACCAAGACCAACCATAACAAGCAGTGTCATAATTATATCTGTCACATAGTAAGTTGATATAAACGTAACAAAACCGACTACGTATGACCTAAGCCCTACTTTGCCGAGTGAAGATACCAGCGCAACTGCAACAACTATGGCGATTACAGCGAGCGCCATTGAAACGTAATTTAACGGAATAACAAACGACGAAACCATATTTTATCCTCGTAATAAAAAGTTTTTACCTATTATAACATAAAATATTACAAATTACAAAAATTTATTATTGACTTTAGGGAAACAAAAGTTTATTCTATTAAATATTATTAGAACTTTTAGTTTACATATCAATCAATAACAGGAACTAAAGTTCATCTTGTCAATTATATTTTGAAAAGAGGTTACATGACAAATGGAAAGAGTATACAACTTTGCCGCAGGTCCGTCTATGCTGCCGCTTGAAGTTCTCGAAGAGGCACAGCGCGACCTTATAAACTACAAAGGCAGCGGTATGAGCGTTATGGAAATGAGCCACCGTTCAAAGCAGTATCAGGCTATTTTTGACGAAACAGAGGCTACTCTTCGCCGTATTATGAATATAAGCGATGACTATGCCGTAATGTTTTTACAGGGCGGTGCATCACTCCAGTTTTCTATGGTGCCGATGAATCTTATGCCCAAGGGTGCTACTGCAAATTACTGTGAAACAGGCGTGTTTGCAAAGAAAGCTGCCGCAGAAGCAAAAAAATGGGGCAACGTAATAACAATAACATCAGGCAAGGAAAATAACTATTCCGATATTCCCACTCTTGATGACAGCATGGTTACCGATGATGCTTCGTACGTTCATATTACACAGAACAACACCATTTTCGGTACGACTTATCACAATACTCCCGATATTAAAAAGTGTCCTCTTGTTTCAGATATGTCATCCGTAATTCTCGGTGAGGAATTTGACGTAAACAAATACGGTCTTATCTATGCAGGTGCGCAGAAAAATATGGGTCCTGCCGGTATGACGCTTGTCATCGCAAAAAAAGAGCTTCTCGGCAAAGCTCCTGAAGATACGCCGTCAATGCTTAACTATGCACTTATGGCAGATAACGGTTCAATGTATAACACACCTCCCTGCTGGGCTATTTACATGGCAGGTCTTGTTTACAAATGGGTTGAAAAATCAGGCGGTGTAAAGGCTCTTGAAAACAGAAATAAGGAAAAATCGGCACTTCTCTATGATGCTATCGACTCATCAAAACTCTTCAATGCTCCCGCAGCTGAGAAATGCCGTTCTTACATGAACGTCGCTTTCACGCTCCCGACAGAAGAACTTACTTCAGAATTCCTCGATTTTGTCAAAGACAGAAATATGACGAACCTCAAGGGACACAGAGCAGTCGGCGGTATGAGGGCATCTATCTACAATGCTATGCCTATTGAGGGCGTAAACGAACTTGTAAAAGCAATTAAAGAATTTGAGGCGAAAAAGTAATGTTTAATATAGAAACACTCAATAATATTTCTGATGTAATATATGATGCACTTCCCGGTGACATTTTTACGGTGAGTGATAACATCGAAAATCCGGATGCAATTCTTGTGCGCAGTGCAGATATGCACTGTATGGAACTGCACGAAAATGTTCTTGCTGTGGCAAGGGCAGGTGCAGGTACAAACAACATCCCATGTGATGTTTGTGCAGATAAGGGTATTGTCGTATTCAACACCCCCGGTGCAAATGCAAATGCAGTTAAAGAACTTGTTATCTGCGGTATGCTTCTCTCCTGCAGACGTGTGCTTGCAGGCGAATGCTGGGTAAGAGGTCTGAAGGCAGATGGACAGACAGGTATTGAAAAGCTTGCCGAAAAGGGAAAAAATCAATTCGTCGGTCCCGAAATCAAGGGCAAAACGCTCGGTATCATCGGTCTCGGTGCTATAGGCAGGCTTGTTGCTGAAGCTGCCGTCGCACTCGGTATGACGGTTATCGGTTATGACCCCTACTTCAAGGGCGAAATCGAAAACGTGACTGTTACGGACGATTTGAATAAACTCTATGAAGCTTCAAACTTTGTATCCCTTCACGTTCCGCTTAATGATGGTACAAAGGGCATGATAAATGCCGACGTTGTTGCAAAGCTTCCCAAAGGCGCAGTCATTCTCAACTTTGCAAGAGGCGGTCTTGTAAACAACGATGCTATCAAGGCAGGTCTTTCTGACGGTTCACTCCGCGCATATGTCACAGACTTTGCTTCAGACGAACTTGTCGGTATTGACGGCGTTATCGCTTTCCCGCATCTTGGGGCTTCAACCCCCGAAAGTGAGGAAAACTGTGCGGTTATGGCTTCGCAGGAGCTTTTCGAGTTCCTTGTAAACGGCAATATTGTCAACTCGGTAAATATGCCCTCCCTTTCAGTCGAAAGGAAAGCAGGCAGCAGAATTACCGTTATTTCAAAAGAAGGCACATCAGTCGAATTTGACGGTGCGGTGGCGGTAAATTCCGCATCAAAAGGCGGTTACACCTATACCATAGCCGATTTTGACAATGTGGTTGACAAATCTGTTGTAAAAGCAGATAATGTAATCAGAATAAGGATTATATAAATTTAAACCTCCTCGTTATCGGGGAGGTTTATTTGCAGAGGTAGTTATGGACAAACTTAAAAAACTTGCTATTGAAATTCCCGAAATTTATCTTCCTTCTGAAAACGTGGATTACTCAAAATTTTCTGTCATAGCGTGTGATCAGTATACTTCACGTCCTCAGTACTGGGAAGAAGTTGAAAAGACGGTCGGTAAAAGTCCATCTTCCCTTAATATGATGCTGCCTGAAGTATATCTTGACAGAAATAATGATGAGACAAGGGCGAAAATAAACGGCACGATGGAGGAATATATTGATAACGGCACACTTGTAAATGTCGGTAAATGCTTTGTCTACGTTAAAAGACATCTTGAAAGCGGTGTAAGGCAAGGACTCGTGCTTGCACTTGACCTTGAACAGTATGATTTTCACAGCGGTTCTGACAGCATGATACGTGCTACGGAAAAAACGGTTGAAAGCCGTCTGCCTGCACGAATTGAGATACGCAGGAATGCACCTCTCGAAATGCCGCACATCCTGGTGCTTATCAACGATTCTAAGAACAAGCTTTTCTCGTATATCAGTTCCCTCTCGCTTCCCACACTCTATGATTTTGAGTTGATGCAAAACGGCGGCAGAATAGAAGGCTATAAAATAGATAATGAAGAAATATACTCTGCCATTGCCGACATTCTGGAACAAATAAAAAGCGAGGGCGGCGACAACTTCCTCTATGCAGTGGGTGACGGCAACCATTCTCTCGCCTCTGCAAAGGCATTCTGGGATGAAATTAAAAAATCGGTTGCTGACAAAGAAAATCACCCTGCAAGATACGCTCTTGTTGAAATTGAAAATATTTTTGATGATGCAATGATATTTGAGCCTATTCACAGAGTAGTGTTCGGCACAGATAAGGCTACGCTCGAAAAAGAGGTTAACCTTACGGGAGATGCACAAGATATTGAGCCAAGGCTTGATAAATGGCTGTCACAGCACCCCGAAGCAAGCATAGACTATATTCACGGCAAAGAAGAAACTGTTGAAATTGCAGAGAAAAACGGCGGTGTGGCAATCGTGTTTGACGAATTTGAAAAAGCATCTCTTTTTGATACTGTCAGAAAAAACGGTTGTCTCGTGAGAAAAAGTTTTTCCATGGGTGCAGCTGACACCAAACGTTTTTATCTTGAATGCAGAAAAATATAAAAGACAGATGTGATAAAATCACATCTGTCTTTTATTGTATCTTTCGATATTTGTACATTTTCCTGTTTTGGCATCAATGTCTATAAGAACGCCGTTCATTTCACATTTTCCTGCCGCCGCATTAAAACGTGCGGGCATTTTTGTTGTAAAACGGTATATTACATCCTCTTTTTTCACACCGAGGATAGAATCAATAACACCCGTCATCCCTGCATCCGTAATAAAACCGGTATGGTCAGAGAGTATCTTTTCATCTGCCGTCTGCACATGTGTATGCGTCCCGACAACTGCCGATACCCTTCCGCATACATACTCTGCAAAAGCACGTTTTTCGCTCGTCGCCTCAGCATGAAAATCAATAATTATGTTATTGGTCTGTGCAGAAATTTTTTCAATAAGCCTGTCTGCAGTTTTAAACGGACAATCAAATGCATCAAGCATATATGTTCCGAGCATACTAATGACAGCAAGCTTCTCTCCCCTGTCGGTTGTATAGACACAATAACCGCACCCGGGCACATCTGTCGGATAATTTACGGGACGCAACAGATACTCATGTTCGTCGATATACGAATATATCTCTCTTCTTCTGAAAGAATGGTTTCCGCCCGTTATTATATCTACACCGGCTGAAAAAAGCCTGTCGGCAGAAAACGGAAGAATGCCGTTTCCGTCAGCCGAATTTTCACCGTTTGCTATAACAATGTCGGCAGAGCATTCTTTTCGTATGCTCCAGAGATTGTCGAGCAGAAAGTTGGTTCCCGGTCCTGAGACGACGTCTCCGATAAAAAGTATTCTCATAGTATAAACCTTTCTGTTATTGCTAAAAATATTGTAACACGAAAACAAAAAAAATCTATACTTTTTTTAATTTTTCTATTGACAACCCCCTTCTCGAGTGGTATCATATAAAAGCGCTCTGAAAAAGAGTCGATATGCACCTTTAGCTCAGCTGGTAGAGCAACTGACTCTTAATCAGTGGGTCCAGGGTTCGAGTCCCTGAAGGTGTACCAAATCGCTTTAAGCGATTTTTTATAGCACATTCAAGGGTTTATCCCTTGATGAGTGCAAGTTTATAGGGTGTGTAGGCGCACCAATATGGCCCGTTGGTCAAGCGGTTAAGACGCCGGCCTCTCACGCCTGAAACAGGGGTTCGATTCCCCTACGGGTCACCAATATATTCCTCAATAGCTCAGTCGGTAGAGCATGCGGCTGTTAACCGCAGGGTCG
>JAZSCG010000087.1:0-3509 GCA_045602805.1 Feifaniaceae bacterium | reverse complement strand
CCTTTTCGTTTCTCAAAATTCACTCAGAAACTTTTCTCTAAAAATAAATGCACCGCTTTTGACTTGAAATATCGTTGAAGCGGTGCATTTTTTTATTACATTGTATGAAGATGCTTTCTTAATTGTTGCTTGTACTCCCTTAATGAAAAAATCTCACCTTTAATACATAAATCTGTATTCATGCCTCCATTTTGACGGAGGCATTTTGTTTTGTTTTTTGAAAACAAACGAAAATCTGTCTGCACTTTCAAATCCGCATCTTTCGGCAATAATGCTGATTGGATCGTCTGTATGAAGCAGGAGCTCTTCTGCATTTTTTATACGCACTGATTTTATGTATTCACAAAGACTTGTTCCCATACTCTTTTTGAAAACAGAGCCGAGGTAATACGGATGATATCCAAGCTGAGAAGCAATGCTTTCTACAGAGAGATTTGAAGCATAATTGTTTTCGACATACTGTAATGCAAGAAGTGCTGGCTTTGATGCCTTTTTGTTGCGTAAAACAAATTTTGAAAGTTCTATTATAATAACCTTCAAAAGGGATGAACAAACCGCTTTCTTATACTCACCGCCCTGCTTTGAAAGTTCGGCAAGTCTTATCAGATCATTTCTAAACACTACTGCATTTTTTAGTGAAAAGGGCTCTAAAAACACTTCTTCCTCAATGGATTTGTATGACGGTCTGTCTTTCTTCTTGTCAAAATCACATTCCGGAACAGGTCTGAGCGTTCCGTCATCCTGGCAGTATGTGTCGGTGAAATCTAAGTTTACGGAAATGAAATTCAAGGCTTCTTTTTCGTCCGACTGAATATGATATGAGCATCCCGACGGATAGTAGCAAAAAGTGTCGGGACAAAGGTCGAAATCACCCTTTTCGGTGAAAAGAGTTCCTTTGCCCGAAAGCACATAGAAGAAATGGCAGTCGTATGCCCTTACATAACTTTTGTTGGGAAGATGGTTGCCGAGAGCAATATATCTCAGAAAGGGTGTGTTGTTTTTCATAGGTACCTCAAATCTTTGTTTTGATAGGATTTGTGTTTGCTGTTAACATTGATTATATCATAAGTGTTTGGTAAAATGCAAGTGTAAACTAAAATCGAGGATGAAACTTTATGCTGTCAAATATCTTTGGAATGCTTGGCATCTGTTCTACGGTGCTGATTTATCAGCAAAAAACACGAAAATGCCTTGTTTTATCAAAACTGCTTTCGGATGTAATATGGTTTTTGTACTACTTTTCACTGTCTGCGTATTCGGGTGCGGCAATAGCAGTTATCGGTATGATACGAGAGATTGTTTTTGTAAACAAGGAGAAGAAGTGGGCAAAGCATCCGCTTTGGCTGGTGTTATTTCTTGTACTTTCCTTTGGATGTGCTGTTTTTACATGGAAAAATGCGTTCAGCCTGCTTCCATGTGTTGCCTCGGCGGTATCCGTTATCAGCTTCTGGATAGGCAACCCGAGGCTCTCGAGAATTCTGTCCTATCCCATCTCGGCGTGTATGCTTACATATGATGTTGCCTGCGGTGCAGTACTCGGCATAGTTAATGAACTTTTTACAGTAATATCTTCCATTATCGGTGCGATACGTCTTGACAGAAAGAAGGAAAACAAATGACAAAGCCTGTATTTTCAAAAAAGAATAACGGTCCTTTGCAGATAGTACACGATTTTCGTTTTACGGCTCTCAATGTAAGTGACGACTACTCGTTTCTTGACACAGCATGCCACGAAGAAAAACTCAAATATATGAAAAAGAGGGTTGACAGACTTTGCGAAAAAGGCTACGGCGGAATTGTTCTGAATGTTGACCACATAGATTATCTCGAAAGCGAAGAATCCTTTGAAAGAGTAAAGGAAGTTGCCCTTTATGCTAAAGAAAAGGGTATGAGGGTCTGGCTGTATGACGAGCAGTATTATCCTTCGGGTGCTGCGGGAGGTATAACACTTGTCGGACACCCTGAGCTTGAAGCATCGGCGCTGTCATGCGTAACAAAGCAGATTTGTATTCATAAAGGGGAGGGGGCAATAAGAGTGCCGAGTCCCCTTGGTCATTCGCAGCTGAAATTTGCATTTGCCGTTCCCGTTGTCAATGGTAAGGAAGACTTTGACGGAAGAATCGATATATCAGAATGCAGTGATGTTGCGGGCGGACTTTGCTTTGATGCACCAATCGGAGAATGGCAGGTATATTGCTTCTTTGAGAGGGTTCTTTTCGAAGCAACAAAGCTTTGTCAGGGAACACGCGCCTCCCGCCGTTATATCAATATCAGAAGCAAAAAGGCGGTTGAACGGTTTTATGATGTAACTTTTGAAAACGGGTATAACAGACTCTTCGACAAGTTTGGTGATGTGGTTGACGCAGTATTTACCGACGAACCCAATACACCTCTTTATATATCATGGAAGAATCCGCAAAGACGAACTGCCTTTGAATCCTTTTCGAAGTATGATTTTTCAAATAATGACATTCCTGTATATCCGTTTGTTCCGTGGCAGGAGGATATGCCGGGACTTTTCAAAGAAAGATACGGATACGATTTGTCTTCGGTGCTTGTTGATATTTTTGTCGAAACAGACAAAACAAAAAAAGCGAGATGCGATTTCTACACATTGCTGTCGGAAATGGCTCTCGAAGCATTTCCGAGACAAATGCAGGACAAGTTGTCGAGGCTCGGTGTAAATCTTTCGGGACACTACTACGGCGAGGAAGCCTTTGATGTTCAGCCGTTCTATTACGGCGACATATTGGAGCATCTTGCGGCAATGGGTGTTCCCGGCTGTGACAATCTGAAAAGCGAAGCGGATGCACTCAGATACTGTAACGCCTGTAAGCTTGCATCATCTGCTGCTCATATTTCGAATAAGGACAGGGTGATGATTGAGGCGTCAAACATGACAGACCGCAATCAGAATATAACGCCTGAACTTGCAAAGGGAGCGATTTCGATTATGTTTGTGCACGGTGTAAATCTTATCACTTCCTATTACGGCGAGAATATGTTTGACGAAAAGGGAATGAAGGATTTTACAAATTATATTTCAAATCTTGCCACTCTTTTTGACGGCGGAAAATACGTAACAGACACATTCCTTTATTATCCCTTTGAAGAGCTTTGTGCAACCCTTGAACCTGAAGGAATAATTGAAATCGGTGACGGATTTCACGACAGATTCGGTATATCCGAAACGTCAAAAAAACTTATGCAAAGCAAGGTTTTGTTTGACTACATAAACAGCAAAAGACTGCTCGAATGCGAGATTTGTGACGGATACATTATATCTCCCAACAGAAATAAAATCTGTAATATTGTTTTGCCGGATACAGGCTTTATCCAGAACCCGAAGCTTTCCGAATATCTTGAAAAGGCAAAGGAAAAAGGTGTGAACGTAATTACCGACGGTAAAGGCGTATCCTTTAACAAACTATCTGAAACTCTGTCAATGAATGATGATAATCCGTATATCACACTTATGCATAAGAGGTTTGACGGATATGATTTGTATA
>JAZSCG010000086.1:0-7051 GCA_045602805.1 Feifaniaceae bacterium | reverse complement strand
CACTCGTCACAAAGATAGTCGAGCATAATGGGTGCATCCTTTGCAATTTCCGAGCAAACGGGGCTCTTGCAGTCAATTATCCTCATAGGATTTTTGTCAAGCCTTGTAAGGCACGTTTCGCAGAGCTTGTCCTTATGAGCCGAAAAATACTCATAAAGTGCCTTCTGGTAATGCTTTCTGCATTCGGGACAGCCTATTGAATTTATATTTAAGGTAATGGACTCAAGCAGACCGAGTTTTTCAAATATTCTGTAGGGAATGCTTATAACCTCGGCATCGGCATAGGGTTCCTTCGAGCCGAACATTTCAACACCGAACTGTTCAAACTCCCTCCATCTGCCCGCCTGCGGTTTCTCGTAGCGGTAGCAATTTGCAAAATAGTACATTCTAACGGGCAGAGTGCCGGCATACGCACCGCTCTCCAAAAATGCCCTCACCGCACCTGCAGTACCTTCGGGACGAAGTGTGATGCTTCTTCCGCCCTTGTCCTCAAAGGTATACATCTCCTTTGAAACGACGTCGGTGGTGTCCCCCACACCTCTCTCAAAAAGTTCGGTGTGTTCAAATACGGGCGTTCTCACCTCGCCGTAGCCGAACGGACGCACCGTGTCACGAAGCAGCGCTTCAAGCCACACCGTCTTGTCGCTTTCCGCCCCTATTATGTCTTTAGTGCCCTTTGGCACTTTTGTTATTAAATTCATATCTATTTCCCCTTCGGATTAACAATGTCACGCCAGTCAAGGTCGCCCCTTGCCAGACCCTGTATAAGAACCTCTGCCGTAGCAAGATTTGTCGCAACGGGAATTATATTCTTGTCGCAGAGCTTAAGTATCGTATCTCCGCTGTTTTCCATAACGTCACGGAAGAAAATAACAAGGTCAATCTCGTTGTAAGCGACCCTTGTGGCAATCTGCTCAAGAGCGCCCTCATTGTCGGCAATAATAGTATCTATGTCAAGTCCCGTTTCAGACTGAATGGCAAACCCCGTCTCACTCGAAGCACAAAGACTGTGCTGTGAGAGGATACCGCAGTATGCCGTGCAGAACTGTACGAGAAGTTCTCTTCTGCTTGAGTGTGCAATAAGCGCAATATTCATATCTTACGTCCTTTCTATTTCCAGAATTTTTTAAGAGGTCTGTTTTCGCCCTCAATTCTCGCAGCGATATCATCAATCTGCGTTTTGATTTCACAGCGACGGTCCATCGGGGACAGTCCGCCGTTCTGCCACCTTATGAGTCTGCTTTCGCAGGGCAGAAGCCCGATAAGCTTTACGCATACGCTGTCAATTATCTCATCGACGTTGGGGGCATTTTTACTTTCAATTAGCCTTTCATCAAGGCTGTTGACTATCATATAAGTCTGTATACCGTCCTTTGCTATCTCGGCGGCAATTTTCTCACCGTCACGTATAGCGGGCTTATACAGCGTAGTCACGATTATTACGGTATCGGCATTTTTTGTATAGAGTTCAAACGATTTTCCCATACCTGCGGCGGTGTCGACCACGATATAGTCGTAATACGGTCTTAAATGGTCAAGCAGCCTGCCGATAACGGATGCATCCACCCTCTTTTCCGCTTCACCCTCAACCGTACCTGCCATAAAATACAGGTTGTCGGCAAATGCGCTTTTGTATATAGCATCGTTTAAAACACAGTTTCCCAGTGCAACGTCACCCAGATCGTAAGCAAACGAGCCGTCAAGTCCTATAATTAAGTCAAGATTTCTAAAATCAAGGTCACCGTCAATGGTAAGCACCGTGTTTCCCCTCTCGGCAAGTGCCTGAGCGAGTGATGCGGTAACCGTCGTCTTTCCGACACCGCCCTTGCCGGAGGCTATCGCTATAACTTTTGCATTTTTATCCATAGTTTTACCTCTACTTCAATAATATGTTACTCTCTGTCTGTGCCGTATCAAGACCGAAATACACGTCCATAATATCACGGACTATCGGTGCAACGTTGTTACCGCTGCCACCGTGTTCAACAACGACTGCAATTGCAATTTCGGGGTCATCGGCAGGCGCAAAGCACACGAATACGCCCGTTGCCGTACCCTTTGCCACCTGTGCCGTACCCGACTTACCGCCGACTGCAACAGGATAGTTTCTAAATACCGAAGCGGCTGTACCGCCCTCGTTTACAACGGCCTTCATTCCGTTTATAACCGCATTGTAGGTGCTGTCGGAAAAATCCACGTTTTCCACAAGTTCACTCGTCGGCTTTTTAGTCATTTTACCGGTTGCCGAGTCCTTCGCCGAGCGTATTAAATGAGGCTGCCATCTCTCACCGCCGCCCACGACGGTTGAAACGTAACTTGCAAGCTGAAGCGGTGTCATAAGATTGTATGACTGCCCGATAGATGCCTGCACGGTATTACCTGCATACCACCTCTGTCCCTGCTTTTCCGCAACGTCGGGGCCTGCAATCGTGCCTGCCGCCTCACCGCCTATTTCGATGCCCGTTTTCTGTCCGAAGCCAAACTTCTTTTCCCATTCAATAAGCGTATCAATGCCCGTTAAATACCCCGCCTCGTAAAAATACTCGTTACACGAGCCCTGAAGCGCACCCGATACGTTAACCGTACCGTGACCTCTGCCAAGGTCGGTGTACTGCCAGCAGTAGAATTTCTGCGGACTGAATCTGTCATATATACCGTCGCAGTGATATGTCGATGACGGCTTCATGGCACCGCTTTCAAGGGCGGCGATTGCCGTTGTCATTTTAAAGGTGGAACCGGGGGCATAAAGTCCTGCAATCGCCCTGTTTAAGAAAGGCTTTGTCTTGTCGGTACTGTTCTTTGCAAAATCCTGCGAGTAGTTTTTAAGACTGAAGGTGGGATAACTTGCGAGTGCAAGAATGTCCCCGTTTTTAACGTCCATCGCAACGACCGCACCTGCATCGGCATCGGCACCTCTGCCCGAGACCCTGCCTCTTGCAGCAATTGATTTTATATTCCGCTCAAGCGATTCTTCCGCCGCCGCCTGAAGCTTTAAATCTATTGTAAGATAAACGTTGTCGCCGTTTTTCGGAAGTTCTTCGGAGATTACCGTTGCACTTCCCGTCGAATCACTTTCAATGAGTCTGCTTCCGTCGATACCACGCAGACTATCCTCCATAGCGTATTCGACACCGCCGATACCTATAAGGTCGTTCATCGAATAGCCTTTTTTCTTGTAGCTTTCCATCTCGCTTTCGGGGATATATCCCACCCTGCCGAGTATGTGTGAGCAGTAGTCGGTAGTATACTCCCTTGCCGAAGAGGTCACTATATCCGCACCCGCATAGGTCACCTTATCCTCTTTGATGACGGTTATTATCTCCATATCAACGTCACTTGCAAAGGTGTAGGGCGTTTTCTTTGAAAAACCCTTATATTCCATATCGTAGAGCAAAGGTGCAAGAAGACGCTTGTTTTCTTCGGAAAGCTCGGTAAGCGAATACCTTTTGCAGAGCTTTTCCATAAGCTCACCTGCCGATATATCATCGTCAGCCTCAACCGTTTTTATCAGCCTTTTTTTCACCGCATCAAACGATGCCTGAATATCGGCATCCTCACTTTTATAATACTCATACGGTGCATTCCCGAAAGGAAAATTGTCCGTATAGGTAAGTGCCTTTGAATCAATGAGTTCAAGCAGTGATAAGAGCACCTCATTTTGCCTTTCTGAAGGCAACTGTGCACGGTTTAATATCACGTTGTAACATATTCTGTTTGTTACAAGCGGTACACCGTTACGGTCGTATATCTCGCCCCTCTGTGAGACAAGCACTTCTGTTGACGATGTCTTTCTCAGTGCCCTTTGCAGATATGTGTCGTAATTAACAATCTGCATATTGATAAGCCTTGCGACGATTATCACCGCAAAAACGGCAACTATGATAAGCAAAAACAGACTTCTTCCCTCATATTTTTTTGTCGGATTTTCATGTTCATTCATCCTGTCCGAACTTACCTTTCATCCATTTGCAAAAGAAAAATATTGGTATTGCAAAAATAATCGAATATATACATTCTATCCACAGACCGAGAATTTCCGTCCCCAGTCCGAAGGTTGAACCCATAATAAGAAGCTTCCAGAATAACCTGTATACCGTCAGCACCACGTACACACTGACCTGATAGATAAGCGCCGCAACAACGCCGTCACTTATCGCATTTTCAGCCACAAAGCTGACAACGCAGACGATTATCACAAGTAAAAGCGCATATTTACCAAACATAACACCGCTTACCGCATCGCAGGCAAGGCCGAGTATGAGTGAAAAAGCAACACTCTGAGGCAGGGTGCAGGAAAGTGTCACGCAAATTACCGCAGGTATCAGCATAAAGGGCTTGATTCCAAAGATTGCAATACCCGATGCACTCACCGTCTGGAAGGTGTATACCGTCACTAAAAGAAGCGAAAGCAGAAGATAAACCGCAATACGCTTTTTTGTATATATGCTCATTCCTGTCCTCCGAATGAGGTTATTACCATAACGGAGGTAACCTCATCAAAATCAACCGTCGGTTTTATGACGGCAGTTACCGAGCTTCTGTATTCATCACCGAAAACCTCATCCACCGTACCTATGATAAGACCTTTCGGATAGGTGTGTCCCAGACCCGACGTCTGCACCGTATCCCCCACCTGTGCGGAATTTTCGTTAGGCAGAAGCGAGAGTACGCATTTGCCCTCACCCTGATAACGTGTGCTGCCCTCGAGTATGGCAACGTCGTGTGTACGAACTATCATTGCGCCGATTGAAATTTCCGTATCAAGCACGGTCGTTACCTCGGCAAAGGCTGTGCCGACATCCGACACCACGCCGACGACACCGTCGTTTGTCATAACGAGCTGTCCCTGTGAAAGCCCGTCACGCTTACCTGCGTCAATGATGAGCACCTTATCCGAATTTCCTGCGCCCCTGCCCGTGACGGAAGCATAGACAAGATTATAATCATCGTGTGAATCCTTAAGGCCGAGATATTTTTTAAGCTCCTCATTCTCTTTGGCAAGACCCTCATTCTGACGAAGCTTGAATTCCGCCCTTGAGAGCTGTGAACGCAGGGTATTATTCTCCTCAACTAGTTCATCATACCCCGTCAGCCTGCCGTAGTTGTAGGAAAAGAAGTTTCCTATCGCAGTGCCAGCCTTGCGAAAGGGTGAAAAAACAGTCCCCGTCACGTTCTGAAAGACCGTCATATCACCCTCAGAGGCATACGAATAAATCATAAGTCCGCCCAGAATAAGTGCAATTATCAGCACTGCTATAATTATCGGTTTTTTAACAAATTCCGAAATTCTCAAATCAAAGTATTCCTTTCAGGCAATCAATGCCAAATTCATTTTTAAGTTTCTCTGCCACACGGCACACGGGAAAGCCGACAACCGTAAAATAGTCACCCTCAATGCCCGAAACGAGCAGGGCGCCGAGTCCCTGTATTCCGTAGGCACCTGCCTTGTCCATCGGCTCACCGCTTTTAACGTAGGCGATAATTTCATCATCGGTCAGTTTCTTAAAATGCACCGCCGTTTTTTCGTGAAAAACAACGCTCTTTCCGTCTCCGACAAGTGCAACGCCCGTGTAGACGAAATGCGTCCTGCCCGAGAGCATTTTAAGCATATTAAAGGCATCCTCTTCATCCGTCGGCTTGCCTAAAATGACGTCATCAAGTGCCACCACCGTGTCCGAGCCGATAACGATGGCACCCTGTGTCTTTGCCGACGTCGCCTTGCCGAGAGAGAGTTTTTCAACCGTCACGTCGGGTGAAAAACCTTTCACACTGTCCTCATCAAAGCTCGGCTTACAAATATCAAATTGAAGTCCCATACCGGAAAGAAGTTCCCTTCTTCTCGGCGACCCCGAAGCAAGCAATATTTTCATAACGACCTCGTTATTTCAAATTCGGAATTCGTAATGCGGAATTCGTAATTAAGGTGGAAATTCCTTAACGGAATTTCATTTAGATTGTAGGGGCAATTCACGAATTGCCCGTTTTACAGAAAACTCCCGATAAAAAAACGGTGTTCTGCATCGTGTCGGAAGCCCTGTTTTTTCGTCCCGCCATTCAATTGATTTTTGCCTTGCAAAAATCTTCCTTCATTCCGAATTATGCATTCCGCATTCCTAATTTCAAAAAAGTTTTACAAAACTTTTTTGGCAAACATTCCCCTCGTAAATTCACCTGCGGGCTTCCCCTTCTTCTCCTTGTAACAGAGAAGCACCTCTGCACACTTTGCAGGTGACTCATCTGTAAAGAAAAGTGCCCTTGACGACAGATTAAGTTCTTTAAGTTCACTCTCCCTGTCTGCAAGCCAGACGGGGACGCTGTTATATATCACGTTTCTGCACTTAGGTGCCTTCGTGACGAAGAATTTCTGTCCTGCCCTGTCGGATAAGATCTGTGGCATACGGCACTTTCTTCCGTCACAGCCGAGAACGTTTTTGCCGATACAGCTTTCGCTGACCATAAGAGGCAGTCTGCCGTAGGCGAATATACCGCCTGCACACGCCTTCGTTATATCCCTTATCTGCGGTGCACTGCACTCTGCGGAAAGCAGAACGTCCTTTGCACCGAGTGAGTAGAGATACTGCACGGAAAATCTGTTAAAGGCATTAAGCGATATACCGCAGATAAAATCAAGACCGCACTCCTTTGCAAGAGCAATCTGCCCGATATTTTCGACACAAACGAGTGTATTGCCGAGTTTTTTTGCCTTGCACAGCATTTCGGCATAGTGATTTCGCTCATCGTCGGTAATTATCTTTGGCAGATGCACACCGTACCCCGACAGAGAATTTTTAATTATCTCCTCAACAGGCAGAAAAACCTTATGTGCACCGCGCACCGCCTTTGCCTGAGGCAAACTGAGCGCAAAACAGTATAATTTATTTTCACGTTTTCTTTTTGAAAAGGTTTTTGCTGCGATAAATTCCTTTGCCGCCTGTTCATCCGCAGGCACTGCAGATACGGGCTTTATCTGTGAGAGCAGTTTTTCATACCGCACCCTCTCTTTTGACAGAAGCGCCGAATACTTTTTTATGTCCTCATCAACCTTGACTCC
>JAZSCG010000085.1:0-2234 GCA_045602805.1 Feifaniaceae bacterium | reverse complement strand
TATATTGCCGTTTTCAAAGCCTGTACGGTGGTCTTTGGCAAGGGTATAGGGCATAAATACGTAGGAACGTATCTGCGAACCCCATGCAATCTGCATCTGGTCGCCCTTGATATCCTCAATTCGTTCAAGATTTTCTCTCTGCTTTATCTCAAAAAGCTTTGACTTGAGCATTTTCATTGCAACGTCCCTGTTCTGTTGCTGTGAACGCTCGTTCTGGCAGGCAACGACTATGCCCGTGGGAATATGCGTTATTCTTATCGCCGACTCGGTCTTGTTGACGTGCTGACCGCCCGCACCGCTTGCACGGTAGGTATCAACACGGATATCCTCATCACGGATTTCAATATCAATATTATCGTCAATTTCGGGCATTACCTCAAGCGAAGCAAACGAAGTATGCCTTCTTCCCGACGAGTCGAAGGGCGAAACGCGAACAAGACGGTGAACACCGTGCTCACTCTTGAGATAGCCGTAGGCGTTGTAGCCCGAAATCATAATTGAAGCACTTTTGAGACCTGCCTCATCCCCGTCAAGATAATCTAAAACGCTGACCTTGAAGCCGTGAGCCTCTGCCCAGCGGTTATACATACGGTAGAGCATTTCCGCCCAGTCCTGCGCCTCCGTTCCGCCTGCACCGGCGTGGAAGGTAAGAATGGCGTTTGAATCGTCATACTCGCCCGACAAAAGCGTTTCAAGACGAAGTTTTTCAAGCTCCTGCTCGCAAGTGTTGTATTCGCTTTCTATTTCTTCAAGAAGCGAATCCTCCCCCTCCGCAAGTGCCATATCGGCAAGTAAAAGCGTGTCTTCGGCACGGCTTCTGAGTTTGTTGTAGCCTTCTATTTTATTTTTAACCTGCTTTAATTTCTGCAAAACGGTCTGCATATTTGCAGGATCGCTGTAAAAATCGGGTGCCTGCGACTGCTTTTCAAGGTCTTCACATTCGGCAGTAAGTTTTTCAATGCCCATTCCTGCGGCAAGCTCGTCAAGCTCAGGCATCATATTACCGAGTTTCTGCTTATATTCTTCTATTTCAATACTCATAGGTTCCTCCGAAAAATCTTATAATTCTCGTTGCGTCAGCAACATATCGAGTGCGTAGCACATATCGAGTACGCAGTACATATCGAGAATTCCGTAAGGAATTCATATCGAGATTTCAAGCATTGCTTGAAATCATTATTCATCACTATTGTTTTTGGCAGTCGTTATAGATGAGATAAGTTTTCTTCTTATTACTCCACAATCATTTTTTAGTTTTTTATATGTACCGTCATCTAACTTGTGTTTTCGGTAAATCAACTCAATCCAATAATCTGTTTCGGAACTTTCCTTCAGGGCTATTTCAAGTTTGTGTATAAAATCCGCTCTGCTCTGCGCATATTTTGCCTCGTGAATATTGGCACCTATCGAAGACGAAGAACGTATCAATTGATTTATATATACACTACAGCCCTTCATATTTTCGCAAATATCAGACACCGTAATTGCAAATTCTATAGATTCTTCTCTTAATTGATTTCTGTTGTTTTGCATTTATTCCCCTTTGTCGATATGCAATCTCCGATTGCTCGATATTTTTGTTTCACAAAATCGATATGTTTTCTCTTCGTTCAAACTCGATATGATATGAATTCTCGTTGCGTCAGCAACATATCGAGTGCGTAGCACATATCGAGTACGCAGTACATATCGAGAATTCCGTAAGGAATTCATATCGAGATTTCAAGCATTGCTTGAAATCATTATAAAACAATTGCAATTCTTTTTCAAATATTTTACAATAAAAGAACAGCATTTTTTGAAAGGAAGTGATACGGGTGTCCGATATGGTATTTCTGCCGATAGGAAACGGCGGTCATTTCAACGTACCCAATATAGTGGTTGACCGTTTTTTAAACGAGGCTGACGATGTGGCACTTCGTGTCATTCTATATTATTTCCGCAAGGGCGGCGGTTTTACACTTGAAGAGATATGTTCGTATCTTTCGGTAACGCCGGCGGCGGTCGAAAAAAGCATAAATTTCTGGCTTTCGGCAGGCGTGCTTGTGCGTACCGCAAGCGGAATTATGCCGAGCGGCAGCATCACGTTTGATTCTCATCCCACCGAAAAAGTCCACGCCAAAAAGCCGAGCTACGAGTTTCGTGAAATATCGCAGGTCATCACCGAAAACAAACCGCTTTATGCGCTTATACAGTCGGTGCAGTCTATGTTTTCACGTGCACTCTCGCCCGAG
>JAZSCG010000084.1:0-1853 GCA_045602805.1 Feifaniaceae bacterium | reverse complement strand
TTCAGGATAACTGTGCCAGTCAAAATTCGGCTTATCTTCATTACCCGTCACAAACAGGCTGTTGTCATATTCGGAAATAACGGTGCATTTTGAAATATCCGTGTCCTCGTCAGCCTCTGCAACGTAATATACTTCTATGTTGTCCCTGCCCGTTACCTTCGGCAGAATCGAATCATCGCCTATATACACGAGATACGAGGAGGTTTTTTTACCTCCGACAACAGCATACCTGACCACAACCCACTCATAATCGGCATCTTTAATTTTAGTTTTATATGAATCTATATCGGCAAGTCCCACAGACAGAATCTTGTCATATCTTTTGCCGTTAACGAAAATAATCATATCGTGAATATGTTTGCCGAGACGGTGCTGACCCGGAGTTCCTTTTGCATACCAAATCTCTTTGCCGACGCAATCATCAGCGACAGTACCGTCAAGCATATACCGTCCGCCACTCCAGCTGTTTCCTTCGGCATCTGTTACCGTGCTTTTACTTCCGAGTGCCGTCATACGTCTGTATCTTGTCAGCTTATTCACCTTTTCATACGCCACTCCGTTAGCGACAGCCGCCATAGAATTATCGTAATCGAGAAATGCACCTGTCATACAACTGTTTGATATCGTGGTTGTCGGTATATATGCTCCGCCTTCCGTACGGTTAGAGCCCGACGAAACAAACCCAAGAGCACTCGTTGCACTCAGATTTTCGAGTTTCCACTTAGATTTTGTCGGTGCATTGTGAAAAGTGTAATCCGCTTTAAGCACGTAGTTATTTAACAAATAGTATATTCTGTATACGTAAAAGCCTTCTTCCGTCATTTCCATAACGTCACATATTTCATTCGTATACTTCACGGCGTAGGACTCCAGCATACCTTTATCGGGTGCCAAATTATATCTGCACAATATATAATCCACTTTACTGCCGTTTGGTATTACCGTAAGAAAACGACCGTTTCTTTCAAAATACGGTACACCGTCCTCAGCTTTCTCCTGCCTGTCGTTGTAAAAGAGATAGCGCTCCCCCTCAACAATAAAGACGTAATAGCCTCTGCTTTCCATTTCAAACTCCGACATATCTGCAGGGCTTTCGTATGCCGTATAATTGGGGGCAGACGTGTCAAATCCAGCCTCATTCATATCGATAGCCGAATACTCCGAATCGCCTATAAATATTTTTTCAACAAGACTTACCTTTTGTGTGCCGTGATAGTCAAGAATAATCTTGTTTTCCTTCTGCACAAGCCACGGTGTTCCGTAAGGCAAGCCCGTATTATCTTTGAATACCCTGTAATTCTGCCCGTCTAAAATAATAAGGTCATCCTCATTCTGATAAGACCTGCTCACGTTCTCTGCCATATCCTCGCATAAAAGAGTATCCTCAATCCACAGCCTTGTGCCCTCGTGTACGAGCATTTTCGTGACACCGCCGAAGGTGTACTTGTGCAGACCGTAGATTTTACCTTCATATTCACTAAGTTTCCGCCACCCCGGTCGTTTTTCGGGATAGCCTGCATGGTCGGGGATAATGTTTTCACAAATCGGTGCCCTGTCATTGTCAACGAGTGCAGGCTCATTAGTAAAGTCTGCACCCTTCATAGGTGTATATTTCGTTCTGTTGATACTCATATAACACTCACCGTCCCGCTGTAAGGTGATGATGCCGAAACTGCGGCCGACGCCATACTATTAAACTGCGCCATAAGATTGGAAGGATTGACCACAAGATCCACAACGTTCAGAGATGCTGCCACCCAGTAAGGCATACACTCCTGCAGTGCCTCTTTAATTTCAAATTCATATGTGTCGGGCGTTTCGTCCGTTATATCCTCGGGCAAAGTAAGCACGTC
>JAZSCG010000083.1:0-28884 GCA_045602805.1 Feifaniaceae bacterium | reverse complement strand
CGAAGAACGTAAAAAACCTTCCTTATCAGCATCTAAAATTGCAACAAGTGAAACTTCTGGTATATCGAGTCCTTCACGGAGAAGATTAATTCCGATAAGAACATCTGTTTTTCCGAGTCTGAGATCGCGAACTATCTCCATTCTCTCCATAGTATCAACATCGTGATGCATATAACGTACATTTATATCGGCATTTTCAAAATATGCTGTAAGGTTCTCCGCCATCTTTTTGGTAAGTGTTGTAACGAGCACTCTTTCACCTTTGCTTATTCTTATGCGGATTTCATTCATCAGGTCATCTATCTGACCGTCTGTTTTACGTACTTCAACAATCGGATCAAGCAATCCTGTAGGACGTATAACCTGTTCAGCGACTACACTGCTTCTTCCCTGCTCATATTCACCCGGTGTGGCACTTACATAGATAACCTGATTTATTTTTTTCTCAAACTCACCAAAATTCAGAGGTCTGTTATCATACGCTGAAGGTAATCTGAATCCGTAGTCTATAAGATTTTTCTTTCTTGAATGGTCACCTCCGTACATTCCTCTCACCTGAGGAAGTGTTACATGTGATTCATCAACAAATAAAAGAAAATCATCGGGAAAGAAGTCAAGTAATGTATACGGCGTTGATCCGGGTTTCCTGCCCGATATTATTCTTGAATAATTCTCAATACCGCTGCAAAAACCGATTTCACGCAGCATCTCTATATCATATCTTGTTCTCTGTTCTATTCTCTGTGCTTCCAGAGGTTTTTCGTTATCCTTGAAAAATTTTATTCTTTCCTCAAGTTCCCTTTCGATTTCCGCTATGGCTTTTTCCATCTTATCGTGAGCAACAACGTAGTGGGATGCAGGATAAATTTCTATAAATTTTTCCCTTGAAATCACTTCTCCCGTTAGAACGTTAAGTTTTGTTATCCTGTCTATTTCATCACCGAAAAATTCTATTCTGTATATTTCTTCGGTAGAGCCTGCCGGGAATATCTCTAAAACATCGCCCCTGACACGGAATTTATTTCTCACAAAGTTTATGTCGTTTCTCTCATATTGGATGTCCACAAGACGTTTTATGACGTCATCACGGTCTTTTTGCATACCCTCAGTTAATATGAGAACGAGATTTCTGTATTCTTCGGGATCACCAAGTGTATAAATACAAGATACACTTGATACGACAATGACGTCTCGGCGATCCAAAAGCGAAGACGTAGCACAGTGGCGCAGTTTATCTATATCATCGTTTATCGACGAGTCTTTTTCAATATACAGATCAGTCTGCGGAACGTATGATTCAGGCTGATAGTAGTCATAATAGGAAACAAAATACTCCACCGCATTTTCGGGAAAAAACTCACGAAACTCCGAGCAAAGCTGTGCGGCAAGTGTTTTATTATGTGCAAGAATGAGTGTCGGCTTGTTTACCTTTTGGATAATATTTGCCATAGTAAATGTTTTTCCGCTTCCAGTAACACCGAGAAGAGTCTGCTCTCTGTTACCATCAAGCACACCCTTTGCAAGTTGTTCTATTGCCTGCGGCTGATCACCCGAAGGCTTATATTCAGAATGTAAAACGAAATGATCCATTTTTTCTCCGATACAATTATTCTTATTTTATTATACAAAAAAATACATATGTTTACAACAAAAACGGACCGGAAAAATATTTCCGGTCCGTAAATTTAGAACATTGCAACAACTGCACCGTCATAAGTGCTGTCAATATAAGTTTTTACAGTTTCACTTGTAAGAGCATTAACGAGCGCCTTAATCTTTTCCTGTTCTTCGTTGCCTTCTTTTACAACAAGGATATTTGCATAGGTCTGTGCAGCTTCTGAATCAGCCGCTTCAACGGCTATAGCATCGCTTACCTTAAGACCGCCTTCAATCGCATAGTTACCGTTGATAACTGCAATGTCTACATCAGCAAGTGAACGAGCAAGCTGTGCAGCTTCGATTTCTTTGATATCAAGATTTAAGGGATTTTCGACGATATCTACCTTAGTTGCTGTAAGACCTGCACCCTCTTTGAGTGTGATAAGTCCCTGTGCTTCAAGAAGAAGAAGTGCTCTTGCTTCATTTGTTGTATCGTTGGGAACGGCAACAACTGCACCTTCCTTAAGGTCAGTTATAGCAGCAGTTTTACCTGCATAGATGCCGAAAGGCTCGTAATGAACCGATGCAACGGGAACAAGGTGAGTTCCGTTATTCGCATTAAAATCATCAAGATAAGGTGTATGCTGGAAGTAGTTAGCGTCAAGATCGCCGCTTTCTGTTGCTGTGTTGGGAAGTACATAGTCGTTGTACTCTACAACTTCAAGTGTGTATCCCTGGGCAGCAAGTTCATCCTTGATTACGGCAAGTATCTCTGCATGGGGTGTAATGCTTGCACCTACTTTGATTACATTGTCGGCATTTTCGTTGCTGCCACAAGCAGCAAATGAAAATACAATAGTAAGTGCGAGAAGGATTGAAATAAGTTTTTTCATGATGGTTTTCTCCTTTATAAAAATTAGTTTTTAATACGTTTGTCTGTTTTTGATGCAATTTTCATACCAATCATCTGGAACAGCTGAACAACAATAACAAGTAAAACAACTGTTATGAGCATTATTCTGTCATCATATCTGTAATAACCGTAGTTTATGGCAATTGTACCAAGGCCGCCGCCGCCGACGAAACCTGCCATAGCAGAGTAGCCAAGGATAGTTGTTATAGCTATAGCACTTCCTACAATGAGAGAAGGCTTTGATTCCGGCAAAAGAACTTTTGTAATGATCTCCCACGGTGTAGCCCCCATTGATTCTGCAGCTTCAATCACACCAAAATCAACTTCTTTTAATGATGATTCTACCATTCTTGCAACAAATGGTGCAGCTGATACAACAAGCGGAACAATTGTTGCCGTTGAGCCTATGGAAGTACCTACCACAAAACGTGTAAACGGAATTATTGCGACAAGAAGTATAATAAAAGGTATTGATCTTAACAAATTAACAACGAAACCAAGTACGAGATTTACAGGTTTATTCTTACATATACCGTTATCATCTGTTATATAAAGCAATACACCGACTGGAATACCTATCGCATATGAAATTCCTGTAGAAAGAAGTACCATATAAAGCGTCTCAATGATGCCGTTAATAAGCATATCCACAAGTGCATTATTTAACATCTTCGGTTACCTCCTCAAAATGTATTTTTCTGTCTTTTAGATATCCCAGCACTCTTGCTGATGAAGTTTCGTCCAACGGAAGTTCAATAAGCATTTCACCGTATGCTTTTTCTTCTATTGCTTTTGTATCAGCCTGAAGAATATTTACGGCAGTCTGACATTCTATCGTAAGATTTGAAATAACAGGTTCACTTGCCGACTGTCCGTCAAAAACAATTCTTATAACTTTTCCGCCCTGCATCTTTTTAACTGATTTTCCCTTGGGTAAAATCAGTTCTTTTGCTTTTGCGGTTTTGGGTGAAGTAAATACATCTTTCACATAGCCCGTTTCAACAAGCTCACCGTTGTCAAGGACCGCAACCTTATTACAGATTTGTTCAACGACCTTCATTTCGTGTGTTATTACTATTATCGTGACACCTAAATCACGGTTAATTCTCTTTAAAAGTTCAAGGATTGCCGTAGTTGTTGTGGGGTCCAGGGCACTTGTAGCTTCATCACAGAGTAAAACTTGCGGATCGGATGCCAATGCTCTGGCGATAGCGACCCTCTGTTTCTGCCCACCCGACAACTGCGAGGGATATGCATTTTCTCTGTCCTCAAGGCCGACAAGTTTAAGCAAACTTCTCGCCTTTTCTGTTGCAGTTTTCTTTGGCACACCGGCAATTTCCAGAGGAAAGCATACATTTTTGAGAGCAGTTCTCTGGGACAGCAGATTAAATCCCTGAAATATCATTGACATAGAACGTCTCTTTTCAAGCAACGCCGAGTGATTTAATGAAGCAAGGTCTACGCCCTCAAAAATAACACTGCCACTCGTTGGCTTCTCAAGAAAATTGATACATCTTACAAGTGTGGATTTGCCTGCACCCGAAAGACCGATGATACCAAATATGTCACCTTTTTCAATATCCAACGAGATGTCTTTTACAGCTTCAACACTTCTGTCTTTGGTGTTGAATATTTTGGTTACATGTTGAAGTTGGATCATATTAAGCTCCTTAATAAAAAACGGGGTCATCAAGATATGACAACTCCCGAACAAATTATACGAAAATAACAATGCTATATCCTATAAGCAGGCATAGCATCAAAAACTCTCGAATAATTTACTCGGGAGCCAAGCATTCGACCGCAGCGGAAATTTTCACGCAAAAGACTACAAAAATAAATGTTCATTTCTATGCCTCCTTCCGGGATTTGTTTTTACGGATTATACCATTATTACGAAAATTTGTCAATGAGAATAAGGGAAGATACAGCTAATATCTCCCCTTTATCAATTATTTATTCATCAAATACTCATCTATTGACTTTGCAGCTGTCTTACCTGCACCCATAGCAAGAATTACCGTTGCCGCACCTGTCACAGCATCTCCGCCTGCATAAACTGCTTCTTTCGAAGTCTTGCAACCGTCATCAACAATTATTCCGCCACGCCCATTTACTTCAAGACCTTCCGTAGTGTCTTTAATAAGCGGATTAGGACATGTTCCTATCGACATAATCACAACATCAAGATCTATAACAAATTCAGAACCTTTTATTTCAACAGGCCTTCTTCTGCCACGTTCGTCAGGTTCGCCAAGTTCCATTTTAAGACATTCTATTCCCGTTACAAAACCGTTCTTGGGATCACGTCTGTCATCAGGATTGTTATAGCCCAAAATTTTTGTAGGATTAGTCAACACCTTGAAAATAATACCCTCTTCCTGAGCATGCTCCACTTCCTCAGCTCTTGCAGGAAGTTCCTCCATAGAACGACGATAAATCACATAGACATTTTCAGCGCCGAGACGTTTTGCTGTTCTTGCTGCATCCATTGCAACATTTCCGCCACCTACTACAGCAACCGTTCTGCCTTTCATCACAGGAGTATCCGAGTTGTTTTCATATGCTTTCATGAGATTGTTTCTTGTAAGAAATTCATTTGCAGAAAAAACACCCTTAAAGGATTCACCGGGAATACCCATAAAATTAGGCAGACCGGCACCTGAACCGATATAAACTGCTTCATAACCGTCATCAAAGAGCTCATCTACAGTGATTGTTTTTCCAATAATGACATTTGTCTGAATATTGACGCCAAGTTTTTTTAAGTTATCAATTTCTTTTTGAACAATAGATTTAGGAAGTCTGAATTCAGGTATGCCGTATACAAGAACTCCCCCTGCCTTATGAAGTGCTTCAAAAATTGTTACTTCGTATCCCTTTTTAGCGAGATCACCTGCACATGTAAGACCGGAAGGACCGGAGCCGACAACAGCAACTTTATGTCCGTTAGACAAAGGTTTAACAACCTCATCTGTACAATTCTCGTTATGCCAGTCAGCAACAAATCTTTCAAGCCTTCCGATTCCTACGGGTTCTCCCTTTATTCCACGGACACACTTCGCTTCACACTGCGATTCTTGAGGACATACTCTTCCGCATACTGCAGGCAGATTTGACGATTTAGCAATAACCTGATATGCTCCCTCAAAATCAAGCTCATTTATTTTTTTGATAAACTCCGGAATATGAATATTTACGGGACAACCCGAAACACAAGGCATATTCTTACAACCGAGACAGCGAGCTGCTTCATCAAGTGCCGCTTCCTGAGTATAACCCAATGTAACCTCAAGGAAGTTTTTTGCACGAACGGATGCTTCCTGAGAGGGCATAGGATTTTTATCAAGTCTCATATTAGGCATATTACTGCACCTCCTTATTAAAGAGATTGCATGTTTCTTCATGAGCATGTCGCTCAAACTCAAAATAAGTAGTGTTTCTCATAATTGCCTCGTCAAAATCCACTTCAAAACCATTGAAATCAGGACCGTCTACACAGGCAAATTTAACCTTTCCGCCGACAGTGAGACGGCAACCGCCACACATTCCGGTACCATCTATCATAACAGGATTCATTGAAACTGTAGTTTTAATGTTATAAGGCCTTACTGTTTCAACAACGAATTTCATCATTATCAAAGGTCCGATAACGAAAATTTCATCAAACGTCTCGCCATCTTCAAGCATCTTCCTGAGAGGCTCTGTAACAAGACCTTTTTCACCGTATGAGCCGTCATCTGTCATAATAGTAAGTTTGTCAGAAGCATTCTTGAATTCTTCTTCAAGAATAAGAAGTTCCTTACTTCTGAAGCCTATTATCGAATGTACCTCACAACCTTCGTTGTGAAGTTTTTGTGCAACGGGAAGTGCTATGGCACAGCCTACGCCACCGCCTACTATGCAGGCTTTTTTTACACCATTTGTCTGAGTAGGGCAACCCAGAGGGCCTGCAAAATCAGCAAGACTATCCCCCACATTCATATGTGAGAGTTTTTCTGTTGTTGCGCCGACAGTCTGGAATATAATTTTAACGGTTCCGTTTTCCTTATCTGTTCCTGCAACTGTGAGTGGTATTCTTTCACCGTTATCATCAGTGCGTAGAATAATAAATTGACCCGCCTGTGCTTTTTTTGCAACAAGCGGAGCCGCAATATCCATCATAGTAACGGTTGGATTTAAAATTTTTTTATTTGCGATTTCGTACATAGATTACCTCATTTATTCTAAAACTGGCCCAGTTCCCTTAAAGAAGATGCATCATTTTCTGCAACGACAATATGATCAAGTAATTTGATATTAACCGGAAACAGTGCTTCATTTAGTTGTTTAGTTAACAAAACATCCTGATAGGACGGTGCTGATGTTCCTTTAGGATGATTGTGTGCAATAATTATCCCTGCAGCTGAATTTCGGATGGCAAATTCAATTATAAGACGAAGATTGACTTGTGATACATTTACGCTACCCGAAAAAAGTTTATCACAAGCAGTTATTCTGTTTTTGTTGTCAAGACAGGCGACAAATACCGCCTCATAAGAATATCCAAAAAATTTAGGAATAAAGAAACTCTTTCTTGAGTCAATATCAGTCATGTCATTTTTTGACTTATCTTCTTTATGTTTCTGCTCAAGATAAAGAGAAAATATTTGTGGCAGCAATTTTAAAAAAACTGCACTGTTATTTCCCACGCCATCTACAGATAGCAAAGAATCCGGAGATGCGTCAAGTACACCCGCAAGTGAACCGAATCTATCCAGTAGTCTGTGGGCAGTTTCATTCGTATCAACTCTGGGAACAGAATAAAACAAAAGAAGTTCAAGAATGTTGTGCTCCTGCCATTTATCTATCGAGTAGTTATCATTTTTAAATTGTTGTTTTAGTCTTTCTCTGTGCCCTTCATGCATGTATTTTCACACCTCTCGCAACATTATACAACATTTTTTCAATAAGTCAAAATATATATTTAAAAAATGCACTAAAAGTGTTATTATATGAATATGAAAGAATTTATAATAAGTAAAAACGATGCGACACAGCGTCTTGATAAATTTATTACAAAAGCAGTTCCGAGACTGCCTTTGTCTCTTATGCAAAAATATATCAGAACAAAACGTATCAAAGTAAACAACAAAAGGTCACAGAAGGATTACCGTCTTACAGAAGGCGATACAGTCCAGCTCTATATCAATGATGAATTTTTCAAAGCTAAGTATCAAAACGAGAATGATTTTGTCAAACTCAAAACATCACTTGATATAGTGTATGAAGACGAAAATATTATTCTCATAAACAAACCGAAAGGGATGCTGTGTCATGACGATGATAAAGAATCATTTAACACACTTGCCAATCATATAAAAGCATATTTGTATCATAAAAATGAATATATCCCTCAGGATGAAAACAGTTTTGTCCCCTCTCTGTGCAATAGGATTGACAGAAATACTCAAGGCATTGTTATTGCAGCAAAAAATGCTGCATCTTTGAGAATAATGAACGAGAAAATCAAAAACAGAGAAATTGATAAATACTATATATGCATAGCACATGGCTATTTCAAGGAAAAAAGCGGAATTTTAAAAGGATATCTTACCAAGGATTCAGTAAAAAAAGAGATTAAAGTCTATAAAAGCAAAGTACCCGGTGCTTTGTCTATCATCACAGGTTACTCCGTATTAAAAGAAAAGGACGGTCTTTCATTAGTCGAAGTTAAGCTTGAAACGGGTCGAACACATCAGATAAGAGCGCATTTTGCATCTGTAGGACATCCTTTACTTGGAGACGGGAAATACGGTACAAATGCAGCAAATAAGCATTATGCTCTAAAATCGCAGGCGCTCTGTTCATATAAACTTAAATTTAATTTTAAAACTGAAAGTGACATTCTTTCATACTTAAACGGAAAGGTCTTTGAAATTCAGCTTCCGGAAATTTTCAGGTCATTTTGATATTTGAAATACCACCTCAAATCTGTTAAAATCAATATATTAAATTTATGGAGATAATATGTTTCAACAAGGAAGTATTACAGATCAAGAAAGGGCTCGTCTGCTAATTCTGTACGGGCTTAAATCACTCGGTCAGCTTATACCTTACGACAGTCTGGTAGAACTGATGATTGTCAGTGACGAAATCAACTATTTTGACTTTGTCAATGATTTTGATGCACTTATTGCATCAGGTCATATCGACTCATTCGTAAACAACGGTATCAAGGTTGTATGTATAACCCCAATAGGTGAAGATACGCTTGAAACACTGGAAAAGCGTATTCCCTATTCTATCAGGGAAAAAACCGCAAAAGGTGCTATGAAAATAACTTCAAAGCTCCGCTTTAAATCACAGGTATATGCCGACACTGCTCATACAGAAAAGGGATATACTGTTACGTGTAACATCCTCGAAGAAGATGAACCGATGCTCAAACTCACATTAGGTGTTGCAAACAAAATGCAGGCACAGAGTATTGCTGAGAGTTTTGAAAAAGACCCCCAGAAGTATTATTCTTCTATAATAGAGTTATTCATTGGTGATTTGGCAAAAAAGAATACAGACAACTAAAAAGACGGGCATTGCCCGTCTTTTATTTTAATATGTCATTAATAAACTGTTTTGCTCCGTCATATCTGTCAAGATTTTTCCCGCTTTCTTTTTTTCCGCCGCCAATCTGTGTAAGAACAATATAATATTCATCAAAAAAATCAAGATTTTCCTCATCAAAAAGAGTTGTTTCCGATACGGGAATAGCAAACTTTTTATAATGATTGTCTGATAAATCGGATAAATCCGTAAGAAAACCGTCGAACTGCTCATCTACCAATGAAGATTCATAGTGTGTCTTATCCATAATCAGCAGTTTTGGGTCTCCTTCTCCCAAAAGTGCCATGTATTTACTCATATGCATCATATTCTGCTCGTTTTTATGAGCAAGATTATACGATATAGGATTATATTCTACATATTTTTCTTCATCGGGTATGATATCATTAACGTTATCAGTTATGTAATCGACAAGTGCTGTCTGTGTATCATGATCAGCAGGCATTTCCCCCACAGTTATAACAGAGATATCCGGTGGGATTTTTGATAAAACCTGATATGCGTAAAATGCCACAAATGCTATTACAGCAATCGCAGCTAAAGTCCAGGAAAAATAATACTGAAAATAATAATCGATTTTCTGTTTTCTGTTAAGTTGACTCCAATATTTGTTCTTCATCACTGTTATCCTTAATATAAAATATGTATATTTGAAATTATAGTTTTATAGTAAAACATTGTCAATAAATCTAGGATTTATTTAAATTAATTTAACAATTGCAATATTGCAATAAAACCGAAAAAGTGATAATATAGTTTCAATAACCACGTGAGGTGTTTTATGAAAAAGTCATTAAAAAACAAGATTCCACTTCCCGATTATACACTCGGTGAAGAAATTACAAATTCAATCACACACGGCGTAGGCGCTATGTTGAGTATTGCGGCATTGGTTTTATGTATTGTCAGATCTGCGATACATAGGGATGCATGGGCGATTGTTTCGTCCGCCATATACGGTTCCACTCTTGTTGTTCTGTATCTTATGTCCACGATTTATCATTCTCTTGCACGAAACAAAGCTAAACGAGTTTTCAGAATAATAGATCACTGCAGTATCTTCCTACTCATTGCCGGAACATATACACCATATACCTTAGTATCCTTCCGAGGTCCACTTGGTTGGTCAATGTTTGGTATAATATGGGGAATGGCAATATTAGGAATTGTTTTCAACGCAATAGATTTAGAAAAATTTTCAAAAATATCTTTTGGTTGTTATCTGGTAATGGGATGGGCCGTTGTAATGGCTATTAAACCGATACTTGCATCGGTAGAAAAAGGCGGCCTTATCCTTCTTTTGGCAGGCGGCATCGCCTACTCACTCGGTGCTGTGTTTTATGCAGTAGGTGCTAAAAAGAAATACATCCACTCCGTATGGCATATATTTGTTATCATCGGAAGCGTTCTGCATTTCTTTTCAATATTCTTTTACGTTATTTAATTTTTTGCATTTCCCGAAACATAAACGGTATAGGATGTGGAATAAATTGCAAATCCCGGTTTAGCACCGTTAGGCTTCTTAACAAATTTTACGGGAGTATAGGTTATGGGAACCTTTTCTTCTCCCCTGCCACTGCTGTAATATGCAGCATATTCTGCCGCTTCAACAATATCGTCATCAGGCACTTCTTTCCCGTTTGTGACAAGTATTACATGAGAACCCGTTAAATTTAAAGCATGAAGCCAATAATCGTTTTTAGAGGCAAATTTATGCGTCAGATAATCATTTTGAAGATTATTTCGTCCGATATAAATATCAAAACCGTTTCTTGTCACGAAGTGATGCGGTTGTGACGGCTTTTGTTTTTTCTTGATACCTGACGGTCGCTTTAAATATCCGAGTTCAACGAGTTCATTCTTAATGTCCTCTATTTCTTCGGGAGTTTCCGCAAGAGTAAGCTGAGCAGAAAGCTTTTCAAAATATTCAAGTTCTGCTTTTCCGTTTTCTATCTGACTGCCGAGCATTTCCTCGGCAGTTTTTAATTTCTGATACTTTTTAAAATACTTTTGTGCATTCCTTGCCGCTGAAATTTTAGGATCAAGCGGAACCTCAGTCATAGCTAGATTTTCGTCGTAATAATTAACAAGATTACACTTTGATGCACCTTTCTCAATCATATGAATATTTGCAGTTATAAGTTCTCCATATATCTTATATTTTTCCCTGTCTTTACTTTCTGCAAGTTCTTCATGTTGATTTATGAGTTTTTTACTAATCTTGTCAACAGTAGAGTTAATATATCTTGCAATTTCAGCACTCTTGCTTTTTAATATTTCTCTCCTATCAGTTGCTGAAAAATATTCATCGAGAAGTGTTGAAAAATCATCGTATTTCTTATTAGTGTATTTGTCTCCATACTGCTTTATTTCACAAACAGAATAGACTTTAGGTTCTTTATCTCCGAGCAATATAGTGGCATTTTTTTCGGCATTTAAAAACGAAAAAAGTGTGTTCAGAAGATTCTCTTTTTGACTCTCAGACATTTCAAAAGATGTAACGTCCGAAACTCCGCTTCTGTGCGCAATCTCTCTGGAAATCAAAGGTGAAAGTCCCATCACGTAAGCCATTAACAATTTATCTGCAGTTAACGACGACTTGTCCGAAATAATCTTATCCCTTATTGTAATTTCATTAAGGAAAGGATCAAGCTTATTCATACTGTCAGGCAATTTATATTTCGCACCCGGCATAACCTGACGTGTTGCATTTTCATTATATGAAACTTTTTTCAGGCTATCTATTATTCTGTCATCCGAGTCAAGCAAAATTATATTGCTTTGTCTGCCCAGAATTTCAAGAACGAGAGATTTTGTTTCTTTTTCAAGAAATTCATTTGTTACCAAAAAAGAAAATTTTATTGCTCTTTCAAAAGAAAGCTGAGTAATCTCCGTAATCTTTCCGCCTGTCAGATGCTTTCTCAGCAACATACAAAACATAGGCGGCACATCGGGATTTGCATATGACACTTCAGTCATCTGAACTCTGGGATGATTTGCGTTCGCGCATAATAAAAGCCTTTCATTTTTGCCAAGAGTTCTCACCGTTATGACAACTCTGTCACGTTCAGGCATATTTATCTTATCGACTTTACCTCCGAGACAAACTTTGTTTATCTCAAGCATCATTGATTTCAAGAAAACAGCATCAAATGGCATTTATTACTCCTAAATAAAACTATACAGATTATCAAGTGATCTCGCATCAATCAGGTTAAGAGACGGATACTTTTCATTAATAACGGATTTTACAAGTTCCAGTCCACATTTTTCAGTAAAATAGTGGCCTGCACAAATGAGATTAAGCCCCATTTCTTTAGCATCAATAAAATTATTGTGCTTGAGTTCACCGGTGAGTAAGGTATCGCAGCCTTCAAGATAAGCATCATGTATACAACTTCCGCCGCTGCCCGTCACAACAGCAATTTTTTTAACCTTTTTACCACAGTCAAAAAACATAACACCGCTTGCTGATATACTGTTTTTAACACTTTCAGCAAAATCAGTTACCGACAATTCGCGGTTAATCCCACCAACTCTCAGACAGGGTTTTCCCTCAATTTCAATAATCTTATCTACAGTTATTTTGCAAGCTTTACACAGCGAGTCCGACATTCCGTTTTCCGCATTATCAAGATTGGTATGAAGGCATATTGCAGAGATTTTATTTTCGATTAATGAGTATATTTTTGATGTTGCATAGTCGTCTTTTCTTATGTGTTCTATGCCGTTAAATATAACCGGGTGATGGCTGATAATAAGCGAGCAATTATTTGCTTTAGCTTCATCTATAACGCTTTCGGTGATGTCTACCGCAAACATAATATTGGTTAATTCCGAGTCCGGATCACCGACTAAAAAACCAATATTGTCCCATTCCCAAGCAAGATCAAAAGGTATTTTTTGGGCCATTAATTTTTCTATATCTCTAACCGTAATCATCAAAGTTCCTCCAACATTTTGACAACCCTTTTTTCAAGTGCAATATCTTCGACATTCTGTATTTTTGCTTTTATAAGACCGTTATAATGCTTTTTATGTTTGTTTTTCAGATAATTTATGTAAGGTAGCACAAGCTCAGGTGAACTGATATTTACCCCAAAATATATATCTTTAAGAGACGGTTTTGCTGTCACATCCGATTTAACCGCAACAAGTACATTATATATTTTAAGGTCTTCAGACACAATTTTTTCCTCGGTAATTTCATACCCATTCTCAAAAAGATAACTTCTGACCTTAGGAACATTTGTCATAGGCTGTAAAATAAATCTGTGTCTTGGGGTTATTTCCTTACAAACATCAATGATACCGATAATAGTATCACCGCCCATTCCTGCGATAATAATATCATCTATTTTATCCAGAGGAAAAGTACAAAGTCCATCACATAAAATAAGTTCTACCTTGTCTTCTATTCCGTGCTGAGACAGATTTTTTCTTGCAACTGCAAGCGGACCGCTTTTTATATCACCCGCATACCCGTAGGGTGAGACACCGTTTAATATCAGATATGACGGAATGTGCGCATGATCAGTCCCTACATCCGCAAAAATATGATTCTGCTTCACAAGTGAAGCTATTGTATTCAAACGTTCTGATTGTAATTTCATATTTATATAACTTGAGCCGACATATAGCCGGCTCATTCCTTACTTTTCTGCAAGATATTTATTGATAGTATCAACAAGTGCATCAGCATCAGCCCCGTGAACTGCACAAGCATCTTCTATAGTTTCGCCTCTTGAACAAGGGCAACCAAGACAGTGCATACCGATAGCAAAAAAGAACTGTGCTGTACCTTCATCAGCATCAAGAATATCTCCTACAATTGTTTCTTTAGTAATTTCTCTCATAATTTATTACCTCCAGTCCTTGTGTTATTATAATATATATTATCTCTGCTTTCAAGTATAAAATAAGAAAGAGCATATATAAATACGCCCTTTCTTACTGAATCTAATAAATAATTTATTTATCTTCTTCTCTCATCTTAGCAAAACACTCGCTGCAATAAACAGGTCTGTCGTTTCTGGGTTCAAAAGGAACCTTAGCAGGACCGCCGCATGATGCGCATACTGCATCATACATTTCTCTGTTTGCTCTCATAGCGTTTTTCTTTGCATCTCTGCAAGCCTTGCATCTCTGAGGCTCATTCTGGAAACCTCTTTCAGCATAGAACTCCTGTTCACCTGCAGTGAATACAAATTCTGCTCCGCATTCTTTGCAGGTTAATGTCTTGTCTTCGTACATGTCTTTCCCTCGCTTTTGGCATTTTAATGATATTTAAACGTCACCTTTAGGTGCTTCGTTTTTCAATTTCTTCTTCACTCTGTAAATCATGTTATCAACGGTCTTCTTGGAAAGCCCGAGCTTTCGTGCAATAAAAGCATACGAATAACCGGAAAGATAGTACGACAGTACCGTCTTCTCTTTTTGTGTTAATTTGACACCGATTTGTTTTTTGTACTCTTCGAGAGTTTCAAAATCAATAACCTTTTGAGAAGGGTCATCAACCTCTATCTCCGCATCGTCCAAAGAAATGAAGTAATTAAGCGGTTCATTCTTTTTTCTGTTAGATGATTTTACACAGGACAGAAGCCTGTTTTTCATACACATCGATGCAAAAGCTTCAAAACTGTCACTTTTGTTTTCATCGTATGAGTTTATAGCCGCAAACAGTGCTATCAACGCTTCCTGCAATAAATCATTGGTATCCGCACCCGATATGTAAAAACGTCTCGATATGCCTGATGCCCTTTGATAATACCGCTTGATGAGTTGTGATACAGCATCACTGTCACCCTGTTTCGCTAATGAAAGTAATGCCTTTTCATCGTCGTTTTTCAAATAGTCACTCCTCAACACTATAGATTATAAACAAGTATTCATAATTTGTCAACATTTTATTGTATATTTTAAAAGAAAGTTATCTGGGATGAGTCCGGCAAATCGTTCAAAATGCCCAATTTTTTCATATCTTCAACATTTGTCGTGTTTAAACTTGTCCGCGCTAACAGTTCTTCAATCGATTCAAATTTACCTTTTTGTCTTTCCGCAACAACTGATTCTGCTGCCGTATCACCAAGATGCGCAATAGTATTAAACGGAGGAATAAGTTTATTCTCTTCTTCACATACAATAAATTCAGTTGAATGTGATTTTTCTATATCAACATTTGAAAAAGAATACCCTCTCAGATAATATTCATAGACAACTTCATAAATGGTAAGTTCACTTTTTTCTCTTGCATTCATTTTAGGAAGTGCTTCAAGTTCCTTAATTTTATCCTCTACCCGTTCAATTCCGTATATCATAGTCTCTGCATTGAAGAGATCAGCCCGAATAGAAAAGTATGCAGCATAAAATGCAAGCGGTTTGTGAACTTTAAACCACGCTATTCTGAAGGCCATCATTACATATGCAACAGCGTGTGCCTTAGGAAACATATATGCGATTTTATTACACGATTCAATATACCATTCAGGCACGTCGTGTGCGCGCATCTCTACTTCCCACTCAGGCTTCAGATGTTTACCCTTACGAACCGCTTCCATTATTGTAAAGCTGAGTTTTTTATCCATTTCCTTGCCGATAAGATACAGCATAATATCATCACGTGTACAGATAACTTCTTTAAGAGTAGCAGTGCCTTCATCTATGATAGATTCCGCATTGCCAAGCCAAACATCAGTTCCGTGCGAAAGACCCGATATCTTAACAAGTTCTGAGAATGTAGTAGGCTTTGTTTTTTCAAGCATTCCTCTTACAAAACGTGTTCCAAACTCGGATATTGCTATTGTTCCGACATTTGAGTATGGATTTTCTTTTGTAAGATTAAGAGTCTTGTTTGACAAGAATATCTCCATAACATCTTTATCATCAAGAGGAATTTCCCTGCCATCTATTCCCGTAATATCCTGAAGCATTTTCAGCATAGTCGGATCGTCATGTCCAAGCATGTCCAGCTTAAGCAAATTATCGTGAATATACTTATACTCAAAATGCGTAGTTACAGTACCTTTATCGGAATCGTCTGCCGGATGCTGAATTGGACAAAAATCATAGATATCCATTTCCTGAGGAACAACCATAACGCCGCCGGGATGCTGTCCCGTAGTCATCTTGACTCCGACCAACCCCTGTGCAAGCCTGAGCGTTTCCAGATTGGACAGTTGTACCCCTATTCTTTCGGCATACTTTTTAACATAGCCAATGGCATTCTTTTCCTGAAGACCGTTAATTGTACCTGCTCTGAATATATTTCTGCTTCCGAGCAACTGTTCAACGTATTTATGCATCTGCGACTGATATGCACTTGCAAAATTCAAGTCTATATCGGGCACCTTATCAGCTTCAAATCCAAGGAATGTCTGGAAAGGAATGTCAAAACCTGCCTTTGTAAGTTTTGTACCGCAGACAGGACAATCCTTATCCGGCATATCCACACCGCAGTCAATGCCCGGAATTGTATTTTGTTCGAGATATCTGCATTTCGAACACACATAGTGAGGCGGCAAACCGTTAACTTCTGTAATGCCTGACATAAATGCTGCAATCGATGATCCGACTGAACCTCTTGAACCAACAAGATAACCGTTACGATTTGACTCTTCAACAAGCCTTTTTGCAATAATGTATGTAACCGCATATCCGTTTTCAATGATAGCTGTAAGTTCAGTTTTTAACCTTTCACTGATCCATTCAGGTAATTCTTCACCGTATATGCTTTTTGCCTTTTCAAACGACTTATCATAAAGCTCCTCTTCGGCACCTTCGATAGTCGGTTTAAAAAGTTTATTTGGTGGTAACGGAGAAAAACTTTCGCACATATCTGCAATAAGACGAGTATTGTCTATTACCACTTTTCTTGCAAGTTCCTCGCCAAGATATGAGAATTCAGCAAGCATTTCATCCGTTGTACGCAGATAAAGCGGCATAGGCTTACCGCCGTCAGAAAACTCCTGAGCAATAAGAAGCACCTTTCTGAACTGCTCATCTTCGGGATCAAGAAAATGTACGTCACATGTTGCTACAACAGGCTTTCCGAGCTTATCGCCCAATTCACATATCCTCTTATTTATGTTCTTGAGTTCATTCACATCAGAAACTATTCCTTTTTCTACAAGGAACATATTGTTGCAAAGAGGCTGAATTTCGAGATAATCATAAAAAGATGCTATCTCCTCTATATCTTTTTGTGAACGGTTCTCAACAAATGCTGTGTAAAGTTCTCCGGCTTCACAGGCACTTCCGATGATCAAACCATCCCTGTACTGCATAAGCAGACTTTTTGGGATAATAGGACGCCTGTTATAGTATTTCAGATGTGACTCAGATATCATTATAAACAAGTTTCTGAGTCCTGCCCTGTTCTTTACAAGAATTGTCTGATGATTGGGTTTTAGTTTCGAGAGATCTGTACCCTCATAATTACGATTTATCTCATTATTAAAATTCTCAAATGAAGACAGTCCCTGCTCCTTTTTCAAATCAGCAAGCATACAGAGCAGTATCTTAGCAAGAATTGCGGCATCATCAGAAGCCCTGTGATGATTAAAATCACCAACTTCAAAATGTTCTGCAAGTGTATTAAGCTTATAATTTTTGAGTCCTCTGTACATCTTACGGCTAAGTGCAAGCGTATCCAGGTAAGCCGGTCTGTATGAAATATCATATCTTTCACATGCCGCATTGATAAATGACATATCAAATGATGCATTATGCGCAACAAGCATTGCATTACCTGCAAAATCAATAAACTTTCTTACCGAATCTTCCTGCGACGGAGCATCGGCAACCATAGAATCATTTATGCCCGTAAGTTCAATCACTTTTGCAGGTATGGGCTTTCCGGGATATACAAACAAATTGAGTTTGTCTGTTATGATTCCATTTTGTATTTTAACCGCACCGATTTCTATGATTCTGTCGTTGACTGCGCTAAAACCGGTAGTCTCAAGATCAAAACAAACAATGGTATCATCAAAAGAATCATTACAGCTTCCGAACATAACGGGATGTGTGTCGTTGACAAAATAGTCTTCCACACCGTATATTATTTTACCCTCATAACCGATTTTCTGAGCAGTGAGATAAGCACTCGGGAAAGCTTGAATTACACCGTGATCTGTTATCGCAATCGCATCAAGACCCCATTTTTTTGCCCTTTTTATGTATTTATCCGGGGTTGTAACAGCATCCTTCATGCTCATGGTGGTATGAAGATGAAGTTCCACTCTCTTTACGGGAGCATTGTCAGTTCTTTCTTCTTCTTTATCACTCACTATATTACGAGGATTTAAGAATATATCTCTGTCATACTTATCGTAACTTATTTCACCCTGAATTACTACATATCCCGCTTTTTCTATTTTATCCATAAGACGGTTTCCTTCATCAACCGTCGGTAATGGAACAAATTTAACTTTTATCGAAGAAGTGCCATCAGAAATGCCGAATGAAGCTATCATTTTACTTCCGTCTTTTGTAATTCGTCTGTCAAAAGCAAATACTCTGCCCCTGACTGCAGCACTTCCCGTCTCTTCCGAAAGTGTATTTATTGATATAACCGGCTTTTTTATAGCCTTTCCGTAAATGACTTGATTTTCTTCACTTACCTGTTTTTTTATGACAGGTCCTTCATCCACATGTGAAGTTTTATATTCATCACTATCAGCATCAATCTCAGTTATACCTTTAAAAGTACATTTATATAGCTTTGAGAACTTTTTTAAAAGAGCATTTTGTAACTGCTTTGCCACATTCATTTCTTCAAGAAATGCAAGTCCGCCATGCGCAAGTTCAATAAGAAGTTCATCATCGCTGCACGTCACCTTGCAATCGGTCAAAAATCCCTTTGCAACAGGTGAAATATCACATGCTAATCTTTCTATAACTTGTGATGATATTTCAGTTATAGCGCCGTTTTCTTTGATTTCAAGTTCAATAATAACGCCAGAGGCATTACATTTGTTTATAATAGCATTTTTTATTTCATTCAGTTCCCCGTCATCAAACTGTCCGCACAATGTAAAACCAATCTCACGTGTAGATTTTTTCGCATATGCGTTTTTAATTTCTGTGTTTGACAGTTTTTCCAGAAGAGTGTTATGTATATCAAGTTTTGGAAACAAATCTGTTAATGTTTTCATTATTTCTCCAAAATAATTTTGTTAATTTCATTCGAAAGTTCAGAAAGAAGTTCCGTAGACGGTACTTTCTTTACTATCTTTCCGTGTCTGAACAAAAGTCCTTCGTCCTTGCCTCCAGCAATTCCGATATCAGCCTCTCTGGCCTCACCTGGCCCGTTTACAACACATCCCATAACAGCAATTTTTATAGGCTTGTCTATGTTTTTCACAAGTTCATTTACCTGCTCAACAAGTCCTATGAGATCAATCTGTGTTCTTCCACATGTCGGGCAAGAAATTATCTCCGGTCTGTTTTTATGCAATCCCGCAGCGGCAAGTATATCATAAGCTGTTTTAACTTCATTCACAGGGTCATCGGTTAATGAGACTCTCATAGTATCGCCTATACCCTCAAGAAGCAATGTTCCGAGTCCGACAGCAGATTTAACAATACCCATGTCTCTATGCCCCGTCTCTGTGATACCGATGTGAAGCGGACAATCATATTGCGCCGAAATAAGTCTGTATGCATCCACGCACGTAGTGACATCGGATGATTTCATCGAAACTGCAAAAGAGTCAAAATCATATTTATGAAGTAAATCAATATGATATTTTGCGCTTTCTAAGAGTGCCTGCGGTGTCGGATGCCCGAACTTTGCAAGTATATGTCTTTCAAGCGAACCGCCGTTAACACCGATTCTTATCGGAATATTATTTTCTCTGCAGGCATCGACAACTGCTTTCACGCCATCATCAGACCCGATATTTCCGGGGTTTATTCTGATTTTATCCGCTCCCGCATATGCAACTTCTACTGCAAGTTTATAATCAAAATGAATATCTGCAACGAGCGGCATATCCGTCAGTTCCTTAATTTTAGCAAAACTCGCCACAGAATCTCTATCCATAACAGTAAGACGCACGATATCACATCCTGCATCTTTTAGCTTGTTAATCTGCTTAACACAAGCATCAACATCAGTCGTTTTTGTGTTAAGCATGGATTGTACGGAAATTCTGTTTCCTCCGCCAATTATCATATTTCCGACTTTAATCGTCTTTGTTATTTTTCTGTTCATCTAAACCTCATAATGTCATTGAAGCTGACAAAAATCATAATAAACAATAATATTGCAATACTTATTAAAGATATTGCATTTTCTATTTTGGGATTAATTTTTCTTCTGATAACCGCTTCAATAAGAGTTATAACAATCTTACCGCCGTCAAGCACGGGAAGCGGAAAAAGATTAACAATGCCAAGATTAACGCCAAGAAGCATGGTGATATAGAGCGCTGACCGTATGCCGTAAGACACCGCTGAAGAAATTGCAGCCGTAGTTCCTATCGGTCCGGACATAGCACTCATACCGATTTCACCGCCAAAAAGCAATGCAAAAGTATCCCAGACGCTTCTGCAGGCGGCATAACATTCAAATACACCCTGTTTTATAACACCTGTAAACGTTTTATTTTGAGCTGTAAGATAAAAATCGGGGGTAAAACCTTTAATCCCCTCTTCCTCAAAGTCCACAAAAGAAACATCCTCAAGTACAGTCGTTTCACCGTTACGTCTAACCGTAACATCTACAGGTTTACCTCCACTGTAAGATAGCGAATATACAATATCGGAGGATGAATATATCTTTTTGCCATTTATTTGCAATATTTCATCGCCAACTTCAAGACCGTATGAAGAAGACACATTTGTTTCATGAAAATCCGATACCACATTCTTTATAAGATACGGTTCACTCGAAGTCATAATAACAGATATCAGTAATGCAAACAAAATATTCATCAACGCACCTGAGAAAAGTATAAAAATCCTTACAAGTGCATTTTTTTGTTCAAAAGCATCTGTTGCTTCAGGGTTTTCTTCAAGCGACTTTAATCGTACAAATCCACCTACAGGGAAAGCCCTTAGTGAATAGAGTGTATTTTTCCCTTGAAAATATAATATTTTCGGCCCCATACCTATTGAAAACTCATTAACGCCGGTATGCGTAGCCTTAGCGGCAATAAAATGCCCCATTTCGTGAACAAATATTAAAATACCAAATATAAATATTGCCGCAAGCAATGTTAAGAATGTGCTGATACAGATCAACCTCCGTATTTTGTGAAAACTCTTTCTCTGACAATTTTATCAACGTACATGATATCTTCAAGACTCGGATTTTTAATTACTTTGTGCATATCAAGTTCTTTACTTACAATGTATTCTATGTCAGTAAAGCGGATTTTATTTTCCAGAAATAAAGCAACCGCAACTTCATTGGCAGCGTTTAAAACAACAGGTGCACTACCACCCATACGGGCAGACTCATAAGCAAGTCTTAAACAACCAAACGTATCCGTGTCCGGTTTGTGGAATGTAAGCGATGAAAGTTTTGTAAAATCAAGACTTTCTACCGTACCTTCGACACGCTGAGGGTATGTCAGTGCGTACTGTATTGGTAAACACATATCCGTTTTTGCCAGTTCTGCGATTACTGCGCCGTCGTTATATTCCACCATTGAATGTATTACACTTTCACGGTGTATCACCACATCTATCTTATCTGCAGGCAGACCGAAAAGCCACATTGCTTCAATGACTTCAAGGCCTTTATTCATAAGTGTTGCACAGTCAATTGTTATCTTGCTTCCCATTGACCATGTGGGATGCTTTAATGCATCGGCAGCCGTCACCCTATTCAATTTTTCTTTATCATAACCGAAAAACGGACCGCCCGAACATGTAAGTAAAAGTCTCTTTATTTCACCGTGCTCCCCTGCCCTTAAGCATTGTGAGATTGCATTATGCTCGCTGTCAACAGGTAAAAGTGCAACACCTTTTTTCGCAGCAAGTTCTGTCACAAGACCGCCTGCCGTAACTAAAGTTTCTTTATTGGCAAGAGCGAAATCCTTACCTGCATTTATTGCCTCAAGCGTGGGCAAAAGTCCGATCATTCCGCTCATAGCGCCGACAACAATGTTTGCGTTTTCAGCCTTAGCACATTCACAAACACCTTGTATACCTGAAAGTACCTGTATTTGTGTGTCAGATAACCTGTCTTTAAGCACCTTTGCGGCATCTTCGTCAAACAAAGCGACAAGAGCAGGCGAGAATTCCCTCGCCTGCTTTTCGATTAAATCAATATTGGAATGTGCTGCAAGAGCTTCAATTTTAAAACCGAATCGCTTTGCAACTTTCAAAGTCTGCGTTCCTATAGAGCCCGTAGACCCAAGTAATGAAATTATCCTTTGCATATTACAATAATGTGGCAATCACCAGAACGAGCGGTGCAGTTGTTATCCAACTGTCAAATCTGTCGTAGATACCGCCGTGACCGGGAATAAGATTGCCCGAATCCTTTACATTATATTTTCTCTTTATTGCAGATTCCGTCAAATCACCAATCTGCGCAAAAACTGCAAATATCAGCCCTGCAACAATTGCCTGAACAACCGTGAAATCGGTATTAAAATAACTATTGGCAAAAACCGCATATAAGGCAAATGCAGCCGCCGTAAACAAAGTGCCGCCGATAGCGCCCTCAACGCTCTTTTTAGGACTTACCACAGGGCTTAGCTTATGCTTGCCTATAAGTATTCCGGTAAGATATGCAAAAACATCTGTAACCGCTGAACCAAAGCATAGCGGAAGCAGATAATCAATGCTGTCATAATTTTGCAGCGAAGTTATACAAGTCATCGACAAGGTTATTATTACCGATACAAATCCTGCAAAAAACAGCTTACTTATATCTACCTGCGTAAACTTAAAAATTAGTATTCCAAATACACAGATAGTAAATATAACAGTTGTAATAAGCGGTATATTAAATAACGGTGTAACAACTGCATATGCACACGCAAACGGCAAAAGCATTTCAGATTCATGTTCGATCTTTCCCGTAAATTTGCAGAATTCAAATACTGCCCCAAAAGCAATAAGTGAAATCAATATATTTAATCCGAGAGTCGACCTGAAACAATACATCAACACATACATCACCAGGATAACAATACCTGACAGTAAGCGTACAAAAAATGACTTGAGCAAATTATACTCCTCCGTATCGTCTGTTTCTTTTATTAAAATCTTCTATAGCCTTATCTATATCCGTTGTTTTAAAATCAGGCCAGAGTGTAGGTGTAAAATACAACTCAGAATAAGCACCCTGCCACATAAGAAAGTTTGAAGTGCGGTATTCACCGCCTGTTCTTATAATCAGATCAGGTTCAGGCTGACCTGCAGTGTAAAGTGACCCCGATATATCATCTTCCGTAACTGACTCTGCACCTTGTTTGATAAGTTTATTTACTGCATGGACAATTTCTGCCCTGCCTCCGTAATTTATTGCTATATTACAGATAAGCTTGCAGTGGTCGTTATTCATCTGTGATGTCTCGTTTATGAGTTCTTTGAGTTCATCACTGTAAACAGATGTATCACCAAGAAAATTGAGGACTATATCTTCATTTACAAGTTTTTCCCTCGCTTCAAGAAGATACTTCTTCAAAAGTCCGTTGATGGCTTCAACTTCTTCAGCCGGTCTTTTCCAGTTTTCGGTAGAAAATGCATAGACAGTAAGATACTTTATTCCTATATTCTTACAATATGTAGAAATGGTTCTGAAAGTCTCTGCCCCTACAGAATGACCCGCATGTCTTGGCAATCCCCTTTTTCTTGCCCATCTTCCGTTTCCGTCCATAATGATGCCGATATGCCTCGGAAGAGGTATATCTTTATCAAGACGTTTCTTTTTGAAAATCATATTTCAAGGATTTCCTTTTCCTTAGCTTCTGCAACTTTATCAATATTCTTTACAAACTTGTCTGTAAGCTCCTGAACATCACTTTCAGCAATTTTAAGATCGTCTTCAGTGATTTCGTTTGCTTTTTCTTTCTTTTTGAAATCTTCTATTGCATCACGTCTTATATTTCTGATAGCAACCTTTGAATTCTCCGCCAATTTTTTAACTTCTTTTACAAGTTCTTTTCTTCTCTCTTCCGTAAGCGGAGGGAAATTAAGACGTACACTCTTACCGTCGTTAGTCGGAGTAATACCGACATCAGATGCAAGTATTGCTTTTTCAATAGCAGTGAGAGTAGAAGGGTCCCACGGAGTAATAGTAATAGTTCTTGCGTCGGTAACAGCAACAGCAGCCATCTGCTGAACAGGTGTGGGAACACCGTAATAATCAACTGTAACTTTGTTAAGAACTGACGGATTTGCTCTGCCTGCTCTTATAGTCGCGTATTCATTTTCAAGTGCCTTTATGGCCTTATCCATTTTTGCTTCAATTTCAGGTCTTGCGATTTTCATATTTAATCCTCCTTAATTATTGTACCGATACGTTCGCCTTTAATTGCTTTTATTATGTTATACGGGTCATCCATTCCAAAGAGCAGAACAGGTATACCCTTATCCATACAAAATGTAGTTGCCGTATAGTCGATAACCGTAAGTCTCTTATTTATCATTTCACTGAATGTTATTTCATCATACGGTACTGCCGTCGGGTCTTTTTTAGGATCTGCCGAATATATGTAACCGACATTCTTTGCGAGTAAAAGTGCATCCGCTTCTATTTCGGAAGCTCTGAGGGCAGCAGCTGTGTCTGTCGTAAAGAAAGGTGCGCCTATTCCACCGCCAAATATCACAACCTGCCCTTCCGAGAGATATCTGTCAGCATCTCTTGCTGTAAACTGTTCTGCCACTGTACGCATTTCAATTCCTGAAAGAACTTTAGACTTAACTCCAATTGTTTCAAGTTCATCCTGAAGTGCCAGTGAGTTTATCATCGTAGCAAGCATACCCATATGATCGGCTCTTGTACGATTCATATCTTTGCCCTGCCTTCCGCGCCAGAAATTACCGCCTCCGACAACTATCGCAACCTCAACACCCATATCAACCGCTTCTTTTATAATAGAAGCAACTTGAGTGAGAGCATTATCATCAAAGCCCATTGACTTATCTCCGGCAAGAGCTTCACCGCTGATTTTTATTAAAACTCTTTTATATTTCAAATTATTCACATAATTCACCTCCTAAATATTTTAACTTATATACCAAAAAAAAGCAACCATTCAATTTATCAAATTGATTTAAACATACCGACAAATAGACTAAGTGCCCCGTATATCGAAATATACGGGGCACCCTGATTTAAATTTACTTCATCATTGAAGCAACTTCGTCTGCAAAGTTATCTTCCTTCTTCTGAAGGCCTTCACCTTTTTCAAAACGAACGAACTTAACAACTTCAATCTTTGAACCAAGTTCCTTAGCAACTGATTCTACATACTGAGCAACGTTCATCTTGTTATCAATAACATATTCCTGTTCAACAAGACAGTTTTCCTTATAGAACTTCTGAATACGTCCCATAACCATCTTTTCAGCAATTGCTTCGGGTTTACCTTCTTCCATAGCCTGAACTTTAAGAATCTTCTTTTCGTTTTCGATTACTTCCTCAGGAACTTCGTCCTTCTTGCAGTAACCGGGATTCATAGCAGCAATCTGCATGCAGACATTCTTTGCCATAGCCTTGAATTCGGGCTTTGCAGCTGTAGCTTCATCTGTATCAAGAAGAAGCATAACACCGATCTTACCACCCATATGAATGTATGTTTCAAGAACACCTTCAAATATAGCAAATCTTCTGATGCTGAGGTTTTCTCCGATTGTAAGAACCTTTTCCTGACGAACTGCTTCTACGGTATCTGTTGTACCTGCGAAGTTCTTTGTAAGAAGTTCTTCAACATCAGCGGGCTTTGTTTCTGCCACTGTCTTAGCACAGCCTGTAACAAATTCCTGGAATTTTTCATTGTTTGCAACAAAGTCAGACTCAGAGTTAACTTCGATTACAACGCCTGTGTTACCGTCAACATATGCTGCAACAACACCTTCAGCAGCGATACGGCTTGCTTTCTTCTGTGCAGCAGCAAGACCTTTTTCTCTAAGATATTCAATAGCCTTGTCAGCGTCACCGTTTGTTTCTGTAAGAGCTTTCTTACAATCCATCATACCGCAACCTGTCCTCTCACGAAGTGCGGCAACATCTTTAGCTGTAAATGCCATAATAAATTACCTCCGTAAAAATTATTCAGCATCTGAAGCTTCTGCTTCAGTTTCTTCTTTCATTTCGAACTGTTCGCCCTGCTTGCCTTCAAGAACAGCATTAGCCATTGTTTCAGCAATAAGCTTTACAGCACGGATAGCATCATCGTTACCGGGGATAACGTAATCAACTTCATCAGGATCACAGTTTGTATCAACAATAGCAACTATCGGAATACCGAGTTTCTTTGCTTCAGCAACAGCAATCTTTTCTTTCTTGGGGTCAACAATGAAAAGTGCTGAAGGAATCTTAGGCATATCTTCGATACCGCCAAGGAACTTTTCGAGCTTCTCTATTTCACCGAGAAGTTTTGTAACTTCCTTCTTGGGAAGCACATCGAAAGTACCGTCTTCCTGCATCTTGCGAAGCTGCTTAAGACGCTGAATTCTACCCTGGATAGTCTTGAAGTTGGTAAGCATGCCGCCAAGCCATCTTGCGTTAACGTAGTACATACCTACTCTTTCAGCTTCTTCCTTGATTGAATCCTGAGCCTGCTTCTTTGTTCCTACGAAAAGGATATCGCCGCCGTTTGCTGCAATATCACGAACGAACATATAAGCTTCCTCAAGCTTCTTAACGGTTTTCTGAAGGTCGATGATATAAATACCATTTCTTTCTGTGTAGATGTACTCCGCCATTTTCGGGTTCCATCTTCTTGTCTGATGTCCAAAGTGAACACCTGCTTCAAGTAACTGCTTCATTGAAATAACTGACATTTTAAATTCCTCCTTTAGTTTTTCCTCCACCAAGTTTTTCTTCAGACCAACTGTTTGACAGCACCGACCCGAAATCGCTCAGTGTGTGTATTTCAAATTTGCCTATAAATATTACCACAGACTACAAAAAAATGCAAGCATTTTATTAATATTATATCTGTTTTTATTTATTTTCGACTTTTTTCAGTTTTTACACATGATAGAATTATCTACTGCAGCTAATTAAATTAAAAAAAATCATCTTTTTCTTAACTAAATTCAATTTTCTGCTTGATAATTTAATATTATTAAGTTAGAATGGTCTTACAACTATATTTCGTGGAGGATTACAAATGTTCGAGAGAATATCACCTTTTATCATTTTATTTTGTGCACTTTTGGCTCTGTCTTATTCGCTTTTTCTCTTCCGTTCAGTAAAGAGAAAAGATGAAGGCACGGATCAAATAAAAAGTATCGGTGTCAAAATCAGACAAGGAGCAATGGCTTATCTGATAAGACAGTATAAAACGGTAAGCATATTTTTTGCTGTTGTGTTTATACTCCTGTTTACACTTTCATTTGCGACAAACGGCAAACTAATCTCAAAATTTGTACCTTTCGCTTTTGTAACAGGTGGTTTTTTCTCTGCCCTTTCGGGTTTTATCGGAATGAAAATTGCAACATACGCAAATACAAGAACCGCAAACGGTGCAAGAGAAAGTCTGAACAAAGGATTGAAAATTGCATTTGCCTCAGGCTCTGTTATGGGACTTACTGTTGTAGGACTTGGTCTTTTGGACATAAGCGTCTGGTTTATTATTTTAAAATTTGTATTTAAGCTTCCCCTTGAATCAATGATGAGCGCTATGCTGACATTTGGTATGGGTGCAAGTACAATGGCTCTTTTTGCAAGAGTAGGCGGCGGTATATTTACTAAAGCCGCAGATGTCGGCGCAGACCTGGTTGGCAAAGTTGAGGCAGGTATTCCCGAAGATGATCCCAGAAACCCCGCTTGTATTGCGGACAATGTCGGTGATAATGTCGGTGATGTTGCAGGCATGGGTGCAGATTTGTACGAATCATATGTCGGTTCAATACTTTCCTGCGGAGCACTTGCAATTGCTGCCGGTCTTAACTTTAAGGGTGTTATTCTTCCCCTTTTGATAGCCGGTATCGGCATCATTTCTTCAATTACAGGCACTTTTTTTGTGAACACAAAAGAAGGTGCGTCTCAGAAAAATCTTCTCGGTTCACTTAGAAGAGGAACATATATAAGTTCTGTTATTTCAGCAATTTCTTCGGCAATTCTTATTTTCACTTTACTTCCTGAAAACAAAGGTGTTTTTGGTTGTGTACTTTCAGGTCTGCTTGCCGGTGTGCTTATCGGTTTCTTCACTGAATATTATACATCAGATAATTATAAGCCCACACAAAAACTTTCAGGATCCGCAAAAACAGGCAGTGCAACCGTTATTATTGACGGAATGGCACTTGGTATGCTTTCAACGGCTATTCCCGTAGTAATAATTGCTGTTTCCGTGCTTGTAAGTTTTTACATATCAGGTGGTGCAACCAATGCTTCTCTGGGTCTTTACGGTGTTGCGATTTCTGCTGTCGGTATGCTTTCAACTCTGGGTATCACCCTTGCAACCGACGCTTACGGCCCTGTTGCCGACAATGCCGGCGGTATTGCTCAAATGGCAGGTCTTGATGAAACAGTCCGTCAGAGAACGGATGCTCTTGACTCTCTCGGAAACACAACTGCCGCAACCGGCAAAGGTTTTGCCATAGGCTCAGCCGCACTTACAGCTCTTGCATTA
>JAZSCG010000082.1:0-2552 GCA_045602805.1 Feifaniaceae bacterium | reverse complement strand
TCGATTTCACCTTCTGTTGCGTGGTGATGCCAGGTTTCAAAGTCGTAACCCTCGACAACTACGGGTGTGGTGTCCACCGTCACGGTCGCACCGTAATAGAAGTCTGCCGTTGCAGGCACCGCAGGTGCATTTGACGGGATGTCACCCTCATACTTGTAAACAACGTTATACTTGTTTCTCGAATAGTAGAGCTTGAGCACAAGGTCGTTTCCGATAACACCCGTCTTTGTCGGTGCGCTCTTTACGTCGTCATAGGTAAAGCCGTCGTATTTGAGAAGCGGAGTTGCCGTAACGGTGTGTCCCGTCGTACCCCTGAAGATTTCGGTATCTGCAGGTATCGAGGGGTACTGACCGTCCGTTCCCATCAGATAATGCTCAACCGTGTAGGGTGTTGCCGTATTCGGCACGAAGTGGCCGAGTAAAACAACGTCTCTTGCAGGCATTGGAAATTCGTTAACGAGGTTGCTTTCAGTACCTATATACCAGCCGTGGAATTCGTAATCCTTTATGCTCACCTCATCTGCCACGTCAACCGTCTGTTCGTAGTAGTACGTACCGCCCGTCGGAAGTGTGGGGAGTGTGAGACCTTCTGTGTCACCCTCGTAAGCATAGGAAACGTTATACTTGTTTCTGTTGTAGTAGAGTCTGAGAACAAGCTGACCGTCAGCAGTTATAACGCCCGTCTTTGTAAGAGCACTGTCTGCATCGTTGTAGGTAAAGCCTGTTATCGTTATAGGCTGTGCCGTAACCGTTTCACCCGTTGTACCCGTGTGGTCATTGGTCTGATAGGGTGTCGACTCGTAGTCCGTGTTGTCAGCGTTTGCAATATAGTGTTCAACCTTGTACGGAATATCCGTTCTTGCGGTAAATCTTCCGTAGAGTGTAACCTCTCTCGTCGGCATCACGAACTGACCGCCGACAATGTCGATTTCACCCTCTGTTGCGTGGTGATGCCACGTCACGAATTCATATCCGTCAACAACTACGGGTGTGGTGTCAACCGTCACGCTCGCACCGTGGTAGTAGGATACCGTCGCAGGCACCGTCGGTGCATTTGACGGGATGTCACCCTCATACTTGTAAACAACGTCAAACTTGTTTCTCGCATAGTAGAGTTTAAGTACTGTCGAGCCGTCACTCCTTATGACACCGATTGCCGTCGATTTCATCGAATCATACGTATAAAGTGTTGCATATTTGGGAAGCGGAGTTGCCGTAGCCGTATGACTCGTCGTACCCTTTAAGTTTTCGTACTCTGTGGGTGTCGTCGGATACTGACCGTTTTCGTCCATCAGATAATGCTCAACCTTGTAAGCCGTACCCGTACTCGGCACGAAGTGGCCGATAAACTCAACGTCATTTGCAGGCATCGAGAAAGTACCGCCCGTCACGTCAAGACCGGTCTGTCTGGGTGTCCAGCCCGAGAAGGTGTAACCCTGAACTGAAACGGGGTCTGCCACGGTAACCGTATCGCCGTAAACGTACTTTTGCGTGTCGGGCAATTTGTCTGTTGCACCGTCGGGCACTTCGCCCGAGTATCTGTAACTTACGTAATACTCATCAGCCGTAAAGTTACCCGAGATTACAACGTCTGCATCGGGCATTGTAAACGTGCCCGTCTTGTCCCAGCCTGAGAAGGTGTGTCCCTCTTTGGTAGGCTCGTCATCAACCGTCACCGAAGCACCGGGGAAGCGGTAGAAATGCTTGGTTTGGGCGCCGTCAACCTTGTATGTAACCTTTTTTGCCTCAACTATGGGAGGCTCAGCCGTGTCAACCGTATCGCCGTCACTGTTTACAACGAGTGCTGAACCGAGGTTAGTGGGCATTTTGCCGTCCGTAAGACCTGCCGCATCAATGTCGGCATAGTCGGGTGCTATCTTAACGTCAATAATAAGTTTTCTGCCGTAGAAGTCACCGTTATCGCCTCTGCCGTCAGCAGAAACGTGGTTTGCATCAAAATCAAAGCCCGAAACCTGCAGAGTCTGCCCGCTTACCGAAGCGGTAACGCCTGTTGCAGCATAGGGTGTGCCCCAGCCACTTGCCGTCTTGTCCGCAACCGTGAGTGTTACGCTGTCTGCACCGTTCGGAATGGTGAAATATTCCGAAATCGTGTCAATAACTCTCGCCTCGGGACCGAGTTCAATGGTCGGGAAGTTGATTTTACTTAAAATTTCATCAAATATGTCAGAAAGGTTCTTATCGTCGGTCGCCGTCATGTAGTAACCGCCGTTAACGTCACCCGTACCTGCCGTTATCGTACCGCCCGAGTAGGAAGCCGACGGGAAGTTGCTTGACATATAATGCATGAACGCGTTGTAGTTGTCACCAATCTGTGAACTGTCGGCAGAGTTCTTACCGCCAATAGTGTAAATCACAACGCCCGTGTCCTTAAGGTTCTTAGCGTGATTTATCGAAGAGCCTGCAACCGAAGCGCTGTAACCGCTTGAATGGTTAGGTTCACCGTCTGTAAAGAGGATTAAGACCTCGTTTCTGCCCTCTGCTTCCGTCCTCTTACCAAACTGGGAAATGGCAAGTTGGGGACGGTAGTCGAC
>JAZSCG010000081.1:0-3232 GCA_045602805.1 Feifaniaceae bacterium | reverse complement strand
AAGGGCAGAAACCGCCACCATTTTGAATACTGGGTGGACGTAAACCCCGTATCGAAGCGGTATGAGCCGGTGGAGATGCCGAGAAAATATTTAATCGAAATGTTTTGCGACAGGGTTGCTGCAAGTAAAATATATAAAGGTAAGGATTATACCGACGATGCGGCACTTATATATTTCGGGCGTGCAAAACACAAAAGGGTAATCCACCAAAAAACCTCCGACGAGCTTGAATTTCTGCTCACGATGCTTGCAGAAAAAGGGGAGAGGGAAGTCTTCTCCTACATAAAATCCCACAAAAACAAAGAATTGATATAAAAAAGACAGCCAATCGGCTGTCTTTTTACTTATTTAATTATATCTCTGTGCATGTAGGGGACGAGAACTTCGGGGATTGTTACCGTACCATCCTCATTCTGATAGTTTTCGAGAATTGCCGCAACCGTTCTGCCTACTGCAACGCCGCTTCCGTTAAGCGTGTGTGCAAACTGAGGCTTACCGCCCGCATCCTTGAAACGACAGCCCATACGGCGTGCCTGGAAATCTTCAAAGTTTGAGCATGATGATATTTCAACGTATCTGTTGTATGAAGGCATCCAAACCTCAACGTCATACGTCATTGCACTTGAGAAGCCAAGGTCACCGCTGCAGAGTCTTACAACACGGTGGGGGAGACCGAGTGCCTGAAGCACGCTCTGTGCATCAAGAGTGAGGCTTTCAAGTTCTTCATATGAGTTTTCGGGACGCGAGAATTTAACAAGTTCAACTTTATTGAACTGATGCTGTCTGATAAGACCTCTCGTATCTCTGCCTGCACTGCCTGCTTCAGCACGGAAGCAAGCCGAATATGCGCAGTATTTTACGGGAAGCTTTGCACCGTCCATAATCTCGTCACGATGCATATTCGTAACGGGAACTTCTGCCGTAGGAATAAGGAAATAATCCTTTTCACCTTCGAGGTGGAACATATCCTCCTCAAACTTGGGAAGCTGACCCGTACCCGTCATCGACGCTCTGTTAGCCATATAAGGAGGAAGAATCTCGGTATAACCGTTATTTTCACTGTGATAATCCATAAAGAATGAGATTATCGCCCTCTCAAGTCTTGCACCGAGGCCCTTATAGAAATGGAATCTTGCACCCGTTACCTTTGCGGCTGTATCGGGATCGAGAATATCAAGGTCCTTGCCTATATCCCAGTGAGCCTTGGGTTCAAAATCAAACTTTCTGGGCTCGCCCCATTTTCTGATTTCAACGTTGTCGCTGTCATCCTTCCCCACTTTTACCTTTTCGTTGGGGACGTTTGGTATCTTTTTGATGACTGCATCAAGCTTTTCCTCGATTTCGGCAAGCTTTGCACCGTCTGCCTTTATACCTTCAGAAAGCTCCCTCATCTCAGCCATTATTTCGTCTGTGGGTTTGCCTTCTTTTTTATACTGCGGAATGAGCTTTGAAACTTCATTCTGCTTTGCTTTTCTCTGTTCGGTATCGAAAATAAGTTCTCTGCGCTGTTCGTCAAGTGCAAGAACTTCATTTATCTCTTCACCGTAGTCCTTCTGTCTTCCGAGAAGTGCCTCTCTGACACCGTCGGGATCTGCTTTGATTCTTTTGATATCCAGCATTTTACCGTCTCCTTACATATCTATATCAATATTAAGTGAATCCATAAGTTTGTTCAAATCTTCACTGTCGTAAAATTCAATTTCGAGCACACCCTTGCTTCCCTTGGTCACAAGATGCGTTTTCCTGCCGAGAATTGAACCGAGTTTTCTCTCAAATTCCTCTGCAATATAACTGTCAAACATCATATTCTGACCTTTTTCATGCTTGACGGGTGATATTTTAGCAAGCCTTTCGGTCGTCCTCACCGAAAGCCCTTCACGGACTGCCTTTTCAGCAAGTAGGGCCATTGCCTTTTCATCGGCACATCCGAGTATCGCCCTTGCGTGACCTGCCGAAAGAGCACCGTTTTTAACGTACGCCAGAACGGAGGAGGGAAGTGACAGAAGCCTCATGGCGTTTGCCACCGCCGGTCTTGACTTGCCCACTTTTTTTGCAATTTCATCCTGCGTAAGATCGTATGCTTTTGCAAGATTTTCGTAACCAAGCGCCTCTTCAACGGGATTTAAATCCTCACGCTGAAGATTTTCTATAAGTGCAACCTCCATAGTCGTTGCATCATCATAGCTCGTAACTATCGCAGGAATTGTTTTTAAACCTGCAATTTTGGATGCACGCCAACGGCGTTCACCCGCAATTATCTGATACTGACCGTTATCCGACGGACGCACGATAATCGGAGATATTACCCCGTGAGTTTCAATACTGCTTGCAAGTTCTGCAAGCGCATCCTTATCAAAGTCCTTTCTCGGCTGATTTCTGTTGGGTTCAACCTGACTTATTTTAAGTTCCGTAATGCCCGATGTGACATCTTTCGTATCTCCGCTGTCCTCAAAGAGCGCTTCAATACCCCTTCCGAGTCCCTTTTTAATAGCCATTGTAAACTCCCTATCTGTTATTTTTCAAAAATTCTTTGGCAAGTTCACCGTAACTTTCAGCACCCCTCGAAGTCTTGTCATAATACATTACGGGCATACCGAAACTCGGTGCTTCCGACAGACGAACGTTTCTGGGAATAACCGTCTTATACACCTTGCCGGGAAAATATTTCTTTATTTCTTTTGAAACCTGTGCCGTGAGGTTGAGCTGACCGTTGAACATAGTGAGCAGCACACCCTCAATTTCAATATCTTTATTATACATCTTTTTGACGGTACGTACCGTATTCATAAGCTGACTGATACCCTCAAGCGCATAATACTCACACTGAACGGGGATGAGCACGCTGTCAGCCGCCGACAGAGCGTTGAGCGTTACAAGCCCGAGTGACGGGGGACAGTCAATAAACACGTAATCGTATTTTTCTTTACTTGCCGAAAGCGCGTCACGCAACACGTACTGCCTTGCATCTGCCGAAACAAGTTCAATTTCCGCCCCTGCAAGTGCCATACTTGAAGGAATTATCGAAACGTTTTTAAACTGTGTCTTTACAGTGTTTTCATCAAGTGTGCGTTCGCCCGTTAAAACGGCATAAAGCGACGATTCTTCAGGCCTTTTGAATACGCCGAAACCGCTTGAGGCGTTACCCTGCGGGTCAGCATCTATAAGAAGCACCTTTTTGCCTGCCGCACCTACACCTGCTGCAAGATTTACGGCTGTCGTCGTCTTTCCGACA
>JAZSCG010000080.1:0-5219 GCA_045602805.1 Feifaniaceae bacterium | reverse complement strand
TTACGGTGCGTACGTTTCTCAAGAGTTTTCTTCGTATTGCACTTAAAATCCTCGTTGTAATCACGGCGGCTATGACGCTGGGCATCCCCGGCTCGACCTTTATCACCATGATTGCTTCGGCAGGTGTTGCTATCGGTCTTGCACTTCAGGGCTCACTCTCAAACCTTGCAGGCGGTATTATGCTGCTTCTTTTCAAGCCCTTCAAGGTGGGTGACTTTATTGAAAACGGTGCGTACAGCGGTGTCGTTGAAAGCATTTCCATTTTCTACACCGTGATTGTGACGGTTGACAACAAGACGGTTACGTTGCCTAACGGCGCACTCACGAATTCTACGGTTGTCAACTACAACGGCAAATCCGACAGACGTGTTGACCTCACCTTCTCGGTGGCATACGACAGCGACATTGAAAAGGTTAAAGCACTTTTGCTTGCCGAATGTGACAAATTACCGCAGATAAAAAAAGACCCTGCACCCTTTACACGCCTTTCGGCACACAGCGACAGTTCACTCGACTTCGTGCTTCGCGTGTGGGTTGATGCAGGAGATTACTGGACGACCTATTTTGACCTTACCGAAAACGTCAAAAAGGCGTTTGACGAAAACGGCGTTGAAATTCCGTATCCTCATATGGATATAAAAATAAATAAGGAGTAAACATTATGAAAAAGTTTTTAGCAGAATTCAAGGCGTTTGCCCTTCGTGGCAACGTTATCGACATGGCTGTCGGTATCATCATCGGCGGTGCATTCTCAGGCATCGTAACGGCACTTATCGACAACTTCATCAATCCGCTTATCCAGTTTATCACAAGACAGGCAAACTTCACGGGTGCTGACGTTGCAACATTTGCAACAAACTTTGTTTCAGCCGTTATCAATTTCGTTATAATGGCATTCATCCTCTTCTGCCTTATCCGCTTTATAAACAAGCTTATCTCGGGCAAGAAGAAGGAAGAAGCACCTGCAGAACCCACGACGAAGGTATGCCCCTACTGCAAGAGTGATATTGCTATTGAAGCAACACGTTGCGCTCACTGCACTTCAGAATTATAATTTGCAATTATAATTCAAAAATTCGGAATGTGGAATTCGGAATGCGGAATTAAGGAAAAGAACCTCTTTACGAGGTTCCTTTTTTATTAAATATTTTCATCAAAATAAGATATATCGTTGCCTGCAATACTATGCCGATTACAAGGTCGGTCACAAGGCTCACCCTTCCCCACAGAAAATTGGCACAAACCGCTTTTGCGGTGATGCCCGAAAATACCGCACATAAAACCGGCACTACGAGCATACCTGCTATATCAAAGCAGAAATCGGAAATTCTCAGCATTACACACAGCTTTATAAAGCAGGTAATGCCTGCACCTGCAAACATTGCACCTATATAAGCCGTAAGCCCCCATTCTGGCACCAAAAACAGTATTACGAAAAGCATTGCAACCTGCTCTGCACTGTTTATAATGACCAGAAAGCGCTGTCTGCCGAGACCGTTTAAAGCCGAAGATATTATGCTTTCGGTATACATGAGAGGCACGATAAAAGAGAGCCTGCTCACGTACTGCCCAACCCTTACGGATGAATAGATTGCGCTTCCGAGTCTGTACGGAAAGAACAGAAAAATTGATGCAATCAGCACACTTGCTTTAAGTGTAAAATCAAGATAGGGCTTTACCTCCCTGCCGTCACCGCTTTTTGCGACCGACGGCATAAGCACCGTTGAAAGCGAGGTCAGAAGTGCTGACGGAAAGGTTATCATGGGCATTACCATACCGCTGAGCATACCGTACTGCGAAAGCGCATTATCCGAATGGAGTGAGAGCATTCTCGGAAAAAGAATGTTCTCAGCCGTTCCGATACCCGACGAGAGATAATTGCCGAGTCCGACGGGTACACAGATATCAAGTATTTTCGGCACTATTCCCCTCTTTACACGGCCACGTCTGCCGCCGCTTTTTAAAAATACCGCACCTATAAATATGCAGGAGAGCACCTCACCCAAGCTCATCGCCCAGGCACACGCCACAAGCGGTAATGCACCCATTTTAAGCATGGTTTTGAGCACGACTATGCGAAGCGACTGCTCTGCTATCTGGCAGAGTACGGGAATTGCCGTATTCCCTTGTCCGATGTACCACGATGAAAAGCATATTGAAAGCGACATAAAAGGCACGGAAAACGAAAGTATTTTAAGGGGTTGTGCGGCAACTTCCGCCTTAAGCAGAGTTTCTGCGACAAACGGTGCAACACAGAATAAAACCGCACCCACGGCAACGGACAACGGCACGATGAGCTTTTGGGCCGTAAAAACGAGGCTTCGTCCGTAAATTCTGCCCTCGCCCGACAGTCTGACCACCGCAATATTTACCCCCGAATAGGCAAGCGTTACGATGAGCAGGTAGACCGAGAATATCATCTCGTAAATGCCCATACCCTCACTGCCGAGCGCTACCGACAGCACGCTTCTGAAATACATTCCTATGCTCTTGACTACAAGCGTACCTATAAATAATATAAACGTACTTTTCAAAATCTTGTTCATAGTACAGTTTATTAAATATAATATAGAAATATGAAACGATGTGTGATAAAATTAATTTAAACGAAATTCCGCCAAGGAATTTCTACCATAATTCCGAATTACGCATTCCGCATTCCGAATTAAACAACAGAGGTTTTTGTGAAGCATACAGTTACTTATTTTGTCCCGTCAGACTGTGCGGGAATTGCTCTGCGTGATTATTTAAGATACAATCTCTCGCTCTCGGCAGGGCTTGTGAAACGTGCCAAGTACAGAGACGGCGGTATCTGCATTGACGGCAGAGAAGTTCATACCGACTATATTCTACGTGGCGGTGAAAGCCTCACCCTCACAACCGAAAGTGATGATGAGTTTTCCGAAAATACAGTGCCTGTCGACGGCAACCTCGATATAATTTTTGAGGATGAGGAAATTCTTATCATAAACAAGGCGGGCGGTATGCCCGTACACCCGTCGCAGAATCATTATACCGACTCGGTTGCAAATATCGTCGCCTACAGGTATAAAAATATGATTTTCCGCCCCGTTAACCGTCTTGATAAAGGCACTTCGGGTCTTATGGTGATTGCAAAGAATGCCGATATATGCGCAAGGCTTTCACAGCAACTTCACACTACCTTTACAAAAGAGTATCTCGGCGTTTGCGACGGGATTTTTGAGCAGAAAAGCGGTGTCATAAATGCACCTATCGGCAGGGCTGATAACTCTGTCATAAAACGTGAGGTGCGGCCCGACGGAAAAAGTGCAGAAACCTTTTTCTATGTTGAGAAAGAGACCGATTTACGCTCACTCGTGCATTTTAAAATAACGACGGGAAGGACGCATCAGATAAGGGTGCACTGTGCACACATAGGGCATCCGATAACGGGCGATTTCCTCTACGGTACCGAAGACACCTCACTCATTTCACGGCCTGCTCTGCACGCCTGCAAAATTAAATTTGATTACAGAGGCAAGTGTGTCACCTTTGAGGCACAGCTGCCTGAAGATATAAAAAATCTTTTAAAATAAAAAGGGCTCTGTGAGCCCTTTTATTTATGATACAACTTTTTTGTCTGATGTTTCGGTTCGCACGTTACGTTTATGCCGAGCTTTCTGTATACGTCAAGGTCAACCTGTGAGAGAATGACCGTTGAATGTGCCTCGCAGTTGCGAAGTTTTTCAAGCTGTTTTGTCGCAAGTGATGCAACCTCGCTCTGTGCCGCAGAAACGGTCAGTGCTATAAGCACCTCGTCCGAATGAAGCCTCGGGTTGTGGTTGCCGAGTATCTCGGTTTTGAGTTTCTGTATCGGTTCGATAACCTCGGGTGATATTAAATATACGTCGTCGTCAATACCGCCGAGCACCTTTACCGCATTGAGAAGTGCCGCCGCAGACGCACCGAGCAGATTTTTATTCCTGCCCGTCACAATCTGTCCGTCGGGCAATTCAATTGCAACGACGGGTTGCATATCCGACACCTTCGTCTTTTCATAAGCGGCGGTTACTACCGCACGGTCGGAAACGCTAACCCCTGCCTGATTCATCAGCAGTTCTATTTTGTCAACCGCCTCTTTACTGCCCCTGCCCATACGCTGTTCGCACAGAGCCGAGAAATAACGGCGTACTATCTCATCCCTCGAGGCTTTTTTAACCGCCTCATCATCAACAATGCAGTTGCCCGCCATATTTACACCCATATCCGTGGGTGATTTATACGGACTCTGCCCGAGTATCTTTTCAAACATCGTGCGAAGTACGGGGAATACTTCAACGTCCCTGTTGTAATTTACGGTTGTTTCACCGTATGCTTCAAGATGATATGGGTCTATCATATTGACGTCGTCAAGGTCGGCAGTTGCCGCCTCGTAAGCAAGATTTACGGGGTGCTTTAATGGAATATTCCATATCGGGAAGGTTTCAAACTTTGCATATCCCGCAGATACGCCACGCAGATAATCGTGATATAACTGTGAAAGACAGGTCGCCATCTTTCCGCTGCCGGGACCTGGTGCGGTCACCACAACAAGCGGTCTTGAAGTTTCGATAAACTCGTTCTTGCCAAACCCCTCCTCACTCACAACGTGGGATACGTTAAGCGGATAACCCTCTATCACCCTGTGAAGATAGACCTTCATACCAAGACTTTCAAGTTTCGTCTTGAAAGCAATCGCAGACGGCTGTTCTTTAAACTTTGATATGACAACGCTGCCGACATAGAGCCCTATTTCACGGAAAGCGTCAATAAGACGAAGCACGTCACTGTCATAGGTGATGCCAAGGTCGCCACGCACCTTGTTTTTTTCTATATCAATGGCGCTGATTACAATAACAACCTCAACGTCCTCACCGAGATTTTTAAGCATGAGCACCTTACTGTCGGGCTTAAAGCCGGGCAGAACACGGGAGGCGTGATAATCGTCAAAAAGCTTGCCGCCGAACTCAAGATAAAGCTTGCCGCCAAACGCCTTTATACGCTGACGAATCTGCTCGGACTGCTTTTGTATATATGCCTCGTTATCAAAACCTATCTGCCACATTGCTTACTACCTCTTTTAAGAAAAAACTATTTGTTTATTTTATCATAATTTATATATTTTTGCAATAAAAAACAGGGCAAATATATGCCCTGTTTTTAACGGGACGGCGTCCCCGACGTCCCGCAATTCAATTGATTTTTATCACTTGCCCCGA
>JAZSCG010000079.1:0-12658 GCA_045602805.1 Feifaniaceae bacterium | reverse complement strand
GTCTGCGCACTCTTTCTTGAAAGACCGTTTACGGAATCGCAGTAAAGTCTGTCTTTTATAACGTCAAGATAGATATTTGAAAGTTCAACTACACAGAAATTGTAAACGGCGTGGTAAACGATATGATATTCATAATCCTCGTACGCCTTTTTAACTGCCTTTGAAAGCGCATTAAGACGTGTGATTATCCACTTATCCATCGGAAGCATATCCGCAGGTGAAACCTTATTATCAGGCTCAAAACCGCCGAGGTTGCCCAGGATGTATTTAGCCGTATTTCTTATCTTTCTGTATGTCTGCGAAAGCTGTTCGAGAATTTCTTTTGAAACCCTTACGTCAACCTTATAGTCTGTCGATGCAACCCACAGACGAAGCACGTCTGCCCCGTATTTATCGATTATTTCTTCGGGGGCAACGCCGTTTCCGAGCGACTTATGCATCGCCTTACCTTCACCGTCAACTACCCAGCCGTGTGTAAGCACCGCTTTATAGGGAGCACCCTGACCTTTTGCACCTACTGCAGTAAGAAGTGATGACTGGAACCAGCCTCTGTACTGGTCTGCGCCCTCAAGATAGAGGTCAGCAGGCCACTTGGCATCGGGATTGTTCTCAATTACACCGAAATGTGTTGAACCTGAGTCAAACCAACCGTCAAGCGTATCTGTTTCTTTAAAGAAGTGCACTCCGCCACAGTGGGGACACTTAAAGCCCGCAGGAAGAATGTCATTTACATCCTTTTCGTACCAAGCATTTGAACCCTCTTTTGCGAAAAGTTCTGATACTGCTTCGATAGTTTCATCCGTGCAAACAGGCTTTTTACAGTCTTCACAGTAGAATACGGGAATGGGAAGCCCCCAATGACGCTGACGTGAAATACACCAGTCGGCACGTTCCTTTATCATTGAAACCATACGGTCTGCACCCCATGAAGGAATCCACGTTACGTCTTCACAAGCCTTAACCGCTTCATCCTTGAAGGATTCAACAGAACAGAACCACTGAGGTGTCGCTCTGAAAATTATAGGCTTCTTACAACGCCAGCAATGCGGATACTGATGCACGATTTCTTCACTTGCAAAGAGTGCGCCACTCTCAGTCATATCTTCAAGAATAGCCTTATTTGACTCTTCATAGAACATACCTGCAAACTTGCCCGCTTCTTCGGTCTGATAGCCCTTATCGTCAACGGGCACTATCATATCAAGACCGTATCTGCGACAGGTCTGGTAGTCGTCAGCACCGAAACCGGGGGCGGTATGAACACATCCCGTACCGCTTTCCATAGTTACATAGTCTGCAAGAAGCACCTTTGATTCTCTGTCAAGGAAGGGATGCTGTGCCGTCATAAACTCAAGGTCTGCACCCTTAAAGAGCTTAATTGTTTCATAGCAATCGACACCGCCTGCCTTCATTGTCTTTTCAGCAAGCGCCTCTGCAACAATGTAAGCTTCTCCGTTATCTGCCTTAATAAGTGCGTATGACTCGGCAGGATTTACTGCAATGGCAAGGTTACCGGGCAGCGTCCACGTCGTTGTTGTCCAGATTATAAAATACGTCTTTGAAACGTCATATGTGTCTGCAACGAGACCCTTATCGTCTTTAAGGGCAAACTTTACGTAGATTGAAGTACACTTATCGTCTGCATATTCGATTTCTGCTTCTGCAAGAGCAGTTTCATCGCTGGGACACCAGTAAACCGGCTTAAGTCCCTTATAGATGTAGCCCTTCTTGAACATCTCCCCGAATACCTTGACTTCACGTGCTTCAAAAGAGGGGGTCATTGTGAGATAAGGATGTTCCCAGTCTGCAACTACGCCAAGTCTCTTAAACTGGTCCATCTGACTGTTTACGAAGCTCTGTGCAAAATCCTTGCAGGCATTACGGAACTCGGGAATACTCATTTTTTTGCGGTCAAGTTTATTCTTCTTGATTATCGCACTTTCTATAGGCATACCGTGGTTGTCCCATCCGGGTACGAACGGCACGTCATAACCGCTTATCATTTTATAGCGGTTAATTATATCCTTGAGTACCTTGTTCATCGCCGTACCCATATGTATGTTTCCGTTTGAGAACGGAGGGCCGTCGTGAAGCACGAATTTCGGTTTGCCCGCATTTTTCTTGCGAAGTTCTGCGTAAAGTTCTTCATTCTGCCATTTTTCAAGCATACCGGGCTCTCTCACGGGGAGATTTGCCCTCATGGGAAATACCTTGTCAACTTCCTTGCTCGGCAGATTAAGTGTTGTATTGTAATCCATTGTTTACACTCCTTATATGTCGCTGTAATTATTTCGATTTAAAAAACGAGAAAAATCCGTCATCATCATCTTCTTCGTCATCGTCATAGTCAAAATCTGTTCCGAAACGGATATCATCTTTAAATTTTGATTCTATCTTTTCCTCGGCTTCTTCATCATCAATCGGTATGACAGAAGATGCGATAGACTGCATTTCTTTTTCTTCTGCTTCTTCCTGTTCTATACGGATGCGTTCTTCTTCTTCCTTTTCGGCGAGCGCATTCTTTATATTTTCAATAAGTGTTTTCTTTTCCTGTTCTGCAGAACGGGGTCTTCTTCTGTTTTTAAGAAAAGCGGGAGCATCTATTTCATCTTCTTCGATTTTCGGTTCTTCCTTCTTTTCTTCGACAGTTTCGATCACTTCGACCTTTTCTTCCTTAGGTGCAAAGTTCTGCAGGATATCCTCTGTCGGCTTTATGTATTCCTTTACGGGTTCCTGTGTAACCTCTGCCTCAGACTCGACCTCTGCAAATGTTGTCTGCCCCTCAACAGGCTTTTCCTCAGGAACTGTTTCCTGCTCCTTGCTAAACACAAATGCCTTTTTGGTTTCTTTTGCTTTCTCTATTACTTCCTTACTGTCAAATACAACAGTCGGCTCATCTGTGTTTTTTTCAGCCTTTACCGCAGGTCTTTCAAATACGGTTGTAGAAGTGTCAATCTTACGGGTGCCTACAACCTTTGCCTTTATTACCTGCTGTTCCTGTGTCACAGTATGCGTGGGAACTTCTTCTTTAGGCTCGGTAGGTTCAATAAATTCGGCAACCTCTTCTTCAACTTCTTTTTTCTCGTTAAGCAAAACAGGGATTTCCTGCTCTCGAATCTTCAGTTTTTCGAGTTTTTCCTCCGACTTTTCGATAAGTTCTTCACTTGCTTTATCATCGAACAGAGGCAGAGAATTTATCGCATCTATATGCATCTTATACTTGAAAATCATATTTTCCTTATACTCTGCAACAGATGCGTTTATCGTTTCTATCTCGCTGCGCTTCTGTCTCACGGTATCTTCAAGAGCGGCAACAATGCTGTCACGCTCTGCCATGGCAGTTTTGACGATTTTCTCACTCTTCTCATTGGCGTCTTTGATAAGATTGTCACACAGCAGTTTGACATTTGCCACTGCCGTCTTGAGCTTCTGCTCCTGCCCCTTGTATGCCGCAAGTCTTTCCGCCATTAGTTCAAGTTTCATGGAAAGTTCGGCATTGTCGGTATATATTTTTGTGTAATCGTCTATCAGACCAGCCAGAAAATCATCAACCTCAGACGCGTTGTAGCTTCCGCCGAGATTTTTCTTGAAGGTTACTCCCTTTAACTCTTTTGGATTGAGCATAATACCTCTCCTAAAAATCAATAAATAAAAAATATAAATATATTCGTGATAATGTTTTGCAATAAACCCAGTATCAGAAACAACGCAACCGGAGAAAAGTCAACCGGTATTGATGCAAAAAACGGTATTTTTGACAAAAGCTTTCTCACGGGTGCGAGAACAGGCTCGGTCAACGCATATACATACCCGTATATTTTACCCCATGTGCCGCCGCTTGCCGGTATCCACGAACCGATAGCACGCACTATAACAAGCAGTTCAACCGCTTCCACCAGACTTCTTATAATTCTTAAAATTATAACAGCCGCCATTAAAACAATACTCCTGTACTGGACAACTCATCAATAAGGTCGCCCATAATATCAACGTTATAAGGTGTGATTATAAAAGTGCTGTTTGCAACTTTCTTTATCTGTCCGTCAAGCGCATATGCAACACCGCTTAAGAAATCAACAAGTCTGCGACTTACGTCTTTATTCGTAGACTCAAGATTGAGCACTACGGTATGCTTCTCTCTAAGATGGTCCGCAACATTTGCAGCATCGTCAAATCTGTCAGGCTTTACGAGAATAACCTGAAGCTGTGCCGTAGTGTGAATGTTGAGCACCTTATTACTCTTCTCGTTTCTGTCAGAAATGTATGAAGGCTTAGACTCTGTCTTTACAACCTTTTTCTTCATTTCCGTAACGGGAGCCTCTATCGGCTCATCATCGTAATCCTCATCTTCTGCTGTTACATATTTTTTGATTTTTTCAAAAAGTCCCATATTTGCTTCCTCTTGATCTATTTATTATAATTTCTCTCACCAAATAAAGACGTGCCTATGCGCACGCAGGTTGAGCCATACTCAATGGCCGTTTCAAAGTCACCCGACATACCCATGGAAAGCACTTTAAGTCCCAGACTGTCTGCAATTCTTTTCATCTCAGCAAAAACTGCCTTATCACAACCAATGGGCGGTATGCACATAAGACCTTTGACACTCAGATTCTCAAACTCACGTATTCTGCCTACCAGTTCGCTGACACTTTGTGCAGATACACCGCTTTTACTCTGTTCATCACCGATATTGACCTGAACAAGAATGTCCATCGTGATGTTTTTCGCTTTACAACGCTTGTCTATTTCAAAGGCAAGTTCGTAAGAATCGACGCTGTCAATAGAATCTACTTTATCAACAATATATTTTACCTTATTTCTTTGCAAATGTCCAATAAAATGAAGATTTATTTTATCTCTTTTTATAGCATCATACTTTTCGAGGAGTTCCTGCACGTAATTTTCGCCTATATCCGTGACACCGCAGTCTATCGCTTCGTTGATTCTCGACGGCTCCACCGTCTTGGAAACTGCAACAAGCGTTATGTCATTTTCGCTTCTGCCGCTTCTGTCTGCGGCTTTTTTTATTTTATCTTTTATGTCTCTTAAATTATCTCTTATCATCCTATTTGCTTTCCGTCATACAGGTCTTTTCCGCCTGTCAGTACTTTGTCTGACGGCACAAGTGCATCAGCATCCGTTCCCTGCTCAACTATATAATAATCCTCTGCCATATGTATCACATCAACAGGCACAAATTTCACCTGAGACCCTCTGAGTACATATACACCTGTCACGCCGTCGGAAACACGTATTGCCATCTTATCAACTTTAATGCCGTCTACCGACGATTTGATGATTTTCGCCGACTGACGTCTGATATAAAGCATATCCTCCGTCATCTGCGAGCATTCCACAACGACAAGATCATTTCCGTCACCGCAGTCGGTTATGGATTTGACCGTTGCGGGCAGAGTGTTGTCATCGGTAAACGAAAATTCAAGTTCAACCGCATCGCCGACTTTCATATCCTCTGTCTGCTCGTTAGTCGCCGTGAAAACATATGCCCAGACATAGTCCGTTATTATCTTTCCTATTGCATTTTCATCAGGTTTTACGGATGATGCAAGGTTTTTCACGTCTTCGGGTGTCAGCATTTCAACATCCGACATTGTAAGCAATTCTTCGTACCCGTCTGTCATACTTACAAAATATCCTGCATGCGCCGCCTTTATCGTCCTTGCCGAGCTTCCCGACATCTGCTTTAGATTTCTTACTTCGCTTTCGAGCACAGAGGTTGCCGTTGCCCTCTCTGCACCGTCGGCAAGTATAAGATTCTTTCTTGAAAGCAGAACATTAAGCTCGTCCACAAGTTCTGCAAGCTCTGTCCCGTTTCCCGTCGCACAAAGCGCCTGAATCTTCATACTGACTGCTGAAATTCCTGCCTCAAGTTCAGACAGTGACGATGCACCGTATGTCACACCGTCAAGCGCAGTGTCCAGAGCGTGTATTTTTTTTGTCAGTTTCTGTATCAACGCCTGATTTTCGGCATCACTCGCACTTGTGTATATCTTTGCCACTTCTCCGCCTTTTGAAACTCGCTGACCGTCATCTTTTGTAGTAACAATTACACCGTCACCGGTATAATTTATGACCTGCTCATTTCTCACGGCGTATCCGTTGGCAGTTATGCTGTTGTATACGGTCACCTTTTCAGCCTTGATAATATTCATCGAGTCAGATGCATAGTTTATCAGATAATATCCGAAATAAAAACTAAGCGCCGCCACTATCAGAACTGTAAAAAATGTTGTTACTCCCTTTCTTATGACTTTCACCTCTTTTTATACGGCTTCTCTTGCCTCCTGCACTTCCTCATTCTGTTGCATTTCACCACCGAGCAAATTTATACTCCTGGAAGGAATTACGGTGGATACGGCATGCTTGTATATCACATTCTGTACCCCGTTTGATTCAAGCACGATGAGAAAACTGTCAAAACCTTTCACCGTCCCGAACATCTTTACACCGTTCATTAAGTATACCGTAAGCGGTACCCTTTCCTTCCTTGCCTGATTGAGAAATGTGTCCTGTAAATTGAGTGCTGTTTTCATTTTTTGTATCTCCTTATTTTTTATTTGCCCGCAGGCAAGGAGATACTACCACAGTTATCTGGCAAATCCTGCCAAATTTTGACAGATGTTGTAAATTTCATCCATATCCGTTACATCCGTATCAAACCAATTTATTTTTTCATTCCGACGAAACCAGGTAAGCTGTCTTTTTGCATATCTTCGGGAATTTTGTTTTATGGCTTCCCTCGCCTCGTCAAGCGAACATACGCCCGAAAGCGCTGATACTATTTCTTTATAACCTATTGCCTGCATCGCAGTACAGTAAGACGGCACACCGGCATCAAGCAGTCTTTCTACCTCATCGACAAGCCCCATATCAAACATCTCGTCAACACGCTTGTTGATACGGTTATACAATACTTCCCTGTCCTGCGTTTTAAGACCTATATACACCGCTTCATACGGACTCTTTATAAGTTTCGACTCACTGTCCCACACGGATATAGGTTTTTTCGTCATTTCATAAACTTCAAAAGCCCTAACGATTCGTTTTTTGTCATTGGGGTGCAGACGATTTGCGGTAACCTCGTCAAACTTCGCAAGTTCCGTGAGCATCGCTTCACCGCCCTTTTCTTCAAAAAGAGCATTAAACTTTTCACGCACCGCTTCATCAGCCGCAGGTGCACCGAAACGGGTTCCGTCTATAAGATTATCTATATACATTCCCGTGCCGCCCACAATAAAGGGCACTTTGCCTCTACCGTGAATATCGGCTATTACCTCTGCCGCCTCTGCGACGTATCTGCCCGTCGAATAATTTTCAGACGGCGACACGATGTCAATCATATGATGAGGCACGCCCTGCATTTCGGTAGGCGTAACCTTTGCTGTGCCGACATCCATGCCCTTGTATATCTGCATAGAGTCTGCCGACACTATCTCACCGCCTGCACTTTTTGCAAGCCTTACCGACAATGCCGTTTTACCGCTTGCGGTAGGTCCGCAGATAACTACCGTTTTTATACTCATCTTTTAAACCTGCTTTCAAAATATGACCTTGTCATACTCATCGCCACAGGTCTGCCGTGAGGACAATGCTTTATATCAGGCAGAGCCAGCAATTCTTTGACAAGTTGACACAGATCCCCGTCTGCATTGTGCTGACCGCCCTTGAGTGCCGCCTTGCACGCCATAGAGTGCATAATTTCGTCATATATGTCAGGGGTTGCATCACGTCTGCCTTCAAGCAGTTTTACCGCCGCTTCTACCACCATAGCCTCCGCATCGGGTGCATTTATATCAGATGGCACGCCTCTCATAAGCAGACTGTCGTCACCGAAATCCTCAAGTTCAAAGCCCATATCCGAAAAGAATGTTAGGTTTTCCGTTACCGCATTTTTTTCTTCCTTCGACAAATAGAGTGCAACAGGTGTAATGAGTTCCTGCGTAAACTTTTCTCTTTCTCTGCTTTTAAGTTTTTCAAACAGCATACGTTCTTTAGCGGCGTGTTTATCTATGATAAGCACTTCATCCTCAAGCTCTGCAATTATGTATGTCTTAAACACCTCGCCTACAAAGCGGAAATCGGGTGTTTTCTTTTCTTCTGTAATGAGTGTTTCCTTCACAGACTGCGGTTTTTCAGGAGCTTCATTTTTAACCTTTTCAACCTCTGCCTTTAGTTTTTCCATCTGCCTCACAAACTCATCCGTAACACTCGGCGCTTCAACAACCGGTTCACTCTTTGTATACGACCATGCCGAATAATCAAGCGGTTCGCTGTGAAGTTCCGTCTGTACGGGTGCTTCAAAATCACCGTCAAAACGGGTATAGGCTTTAGTTTCGGGTAATTTGAAGGTCGGCCTCTGCGTATCGTCAAAAAATGCATTTTTTACCGCAAAGTATACCGCATCATACATTTTCCGTTCATCGGCAAACTTGATTTCAAGTTTTGACGGGTGAACGTTTACGTCAACACCGTTAAATGACACCTCCACATCAAGTGCACATATCGGATATTTGCCCTGCATAAGAGAGTTTTTAAGTGCCTCTTCAACCGCCCTCTGAAAAACAAGCGAGCGTATAACCCTGCCGTTGACCGAGAAGAACTGCATTTTCCTCGACGGTCTTGACACTTCGGGTCTGCCGACAAAGCCCTTTACCGTAACACCCTCATATTCATAATCCACAGCGAGCATATCATCTGCAAGCGCATCACCGAAAACATCGTACACCGCAGACTTCATACCGCCACCGTCAGTCAGAAGTACGCTTTTACCGTCTTTTATAAGTTCAAATGCGACATCACTGCGTGCAACGGCAAGCTTCTCCATAAAGCTTTCGATTGCCGCCGCTTCCGTATTGTCTTTTTTTAGAAATTTAAGTCTTGCCGGGGTGTTAAAAAACAAATCCTTGATAATCACGGTTGTGCCGACGGGACAGCCGACTGCTTCCGGTCCTGACACCTCGCCGCCTTCTGCCGTGACAAGCACACCCTCTTCATTTGACTTCTGTCTTGTCAGAAGTTCAATCTTTGAAACTGCGGATATTGCCGCAAGTGCTTCACCGCGAAATCCCATAGTAGCAATTCCCGACAGTTGCTCTTCTTTGGAAAGTTTGCTTGTCGCATGTCGTGAAAATGCAAGCACAGCATCGTCTGCCGCCATACCGCAGCCGTTATCGGTAACCCTGATAAATGCCGCACCGCCGCCCTTTATTTCGACAGTCACCGTATCTGCACCCGCATCAAGAGAGTTTTCGCAGAGTTCCTTAACCACCGAAGCGGGTCTTTCAACAACCTCGCCTGCCGCTATTAAATTTGCAAGCTGTTTTGACAGCACGTTTATAATTCCCATCAGAGTCCCTTTGCTTCTTCTTTGATTTTGTATAATAAATTCATACTTTCGATAGGCGTAAGCGTATCTATATCAAGACACTTTATCTTTTCAACAAAGTCGTCCTTCGCCCTGCCACCAAACGTTATTTCTTCATCATCAGCAGGCATATACACAACCTCTGTCTGCGGAGTTCTTCCGCTTTCAAGTTCGTTAAGAATTTCTTTTGCACGATCTATTACCGTCTGGGGAACACCTGCAAGCTTTGCGACCTCGATACCGTAACTGTCATCGGTACCGCCCCTTACTATACGGCGCAGGAATATTATATCGTCTCCACGTTTTTTTACCGCAATATTGTAGTTCTTGACACCGCTGATTTTACCCTCAAGCGAAGTAAGCTCGTGATAGTGCGTTGCAAACAGCGTCTTCGCCGAAAGCTTATTCGATGCAGCATACTCAATCACAGCCCTTGCTATACTCATACCGTCAAAAGTGCTTGTTCCCCTGCCTATCTCATCAAGAATGAGAAGGCTGTTTTTAGTGGCATTTTTGAGGATATATGCAACCTCCGTCATCTCGACCATAAACGTAGACTGACCTGCCGCAAGGTCATCAGATGCACCGACCCTCGTAAATATCTTGTCAACTATCGGCAGAGTTGCATCCCCCGCAGGCACAAATGAGCCTGCCTGTGACATAAGGCAGAGCACAGCCACCTGTCGCATATACGTTGACTTACCTGCCATATTGGGACCCGTGATTATCGCAAGACGGTTTTCATCACAGTCAAGCACGGTATCATTCGGCACAAACAGAGAATCTTTGAGCACCTTTTCAACAACGGGATGTCTGCCGTCTTTAATCTTAAGACTTCCGTCAACCGATATGACAGGACGGACATACCTGTTATTCTTTGCAACTGTCGCATAACTGCACAAAACATCAAGCCTTGCAACAGCATACGCAGTAAGCTTTATTCTCTGTGCACAGCTTTCTATCGTATCCCTCACGGTGCAGAAAATATCATACTCAAGTGCCACAACCTTTTCTTTTGCGGACAATATCTTATCCTCGAGTATTTTAAGTTCCTCCGTAATAAAGCGTTCACCGTTTGTAAGCGTCTGCTTTCTTATGTATTCGGGAGGAACACTGTCTTTATACGAATTGGACACTTCAATGTAGTATCCGAAAACTTTATTAAAACTTATCTTGAGCGTTTTTATACCCGTACGCTCTTTTTCATCAGCTTCCATTTTAAGAAGCACTTCCCTGCTTCCCTTGACAAGTGAACGCAGTTCATCAACGTCGTCATCAAAGCCGTTTTTGATAATCCCGCCCTCACGGATAAGGTAAGGCGGTTCATCGTCAATGGCATTGTTGAGAAGGACCGCAATATCTTCAAGCGGATCAAGTTCACTGTTAATCCTGCCGAGAAGACCGGTATTATAACCCTCAAGTTCCTTTTTTAAAACAAGCAGTTTCTCTGCCGCACGCTGAAGTGCTTTCAGGTCTCGTGCATTCGCAGTCTTGAGCGTTATGCGGGAAATAATACGCTCCATATCACAGACGTCTTTAAGACATTCAACCATTCTCTCTCTGTCCTTATTTTCGGTGAGAAGAGTGGATACCGCATTGTGACGTGCCGTAATCGCATTTGCATCGCAAAGCGGTTTTTCTATCCAGTGCCTGATAAGCCTGCCACCCATAGGCGTAACCGTCTTGTCAAGCACCCACAAAAGCGAGCCTTTTTTCTCTCCCCTGCGCATCGTTTCGCAGAGTTCGAGATTACGCCTTGTTCCAAGGTCAAGCTGCATATAACTGCCGCTGTCATAGACGTTTATCTCGCATATGTTATCAAGTTCCATTTTCTGCATATCTTCAAGATAGCGCAGAAGCATTGCAATTACCGTATTACCGCCCTCTATATCAGACAGGCCGCATTCTTTAAGGTGCTTTTTATCAAAATACTTTTCTAAAAGTGCCTTTTCCTGCTCTGCAGGAAGGTCTTCACTTGTAAACGTGCAGACGGGACACGAGAATTTTTCACGCAGAAGTTCTATAATTCTATTTACTTCACCCTCACCGTAGACAAGCGCCTCTTTAGGAGAATATCTGCCTGTCTCATTCAAAACCGCATCCGACACACTCTCCGACACATCTACTGAAGTGGCAGCGAGCTCACCCGTTGAAATATCTGCAAAGGCAATAACCGCCGACTTTTTGAATATGCGCAGAGCCATTATGTAATTGTTCCTGCTCTCATCAAGCATTGATGCTTCCGTCACAGTACCCGGTGTTACAATTCTTATGATATCTCTCTCAACAAGGCCCTTTGCCTCTTTGGGGTCCTGCACCTGCTCACATATTGCCACCTTGTAGCCCTTTGCCACAAGACGTGCTATGTAATTCTCCGCACTGTGAAACGGCACACCGCACATGGGGGCACGTTCCTCAAGACCGCAGTCCTTACCTGTAAGCACAAGGTCAAGTTCTTTTGATGCCAGTCTGGCATCGTCAAAAAACATTTCATAAAAATCGCCCAGACGGAAAAACAGTATCGAATCGGGATTTTTCTCTTTTATAGACAGATACTGCCTCATCATCGGCGTAAGTTCAGCCATTTTGCACCTCTGGTTTTTTTAGTCTGTTTTTAGTGGCAACCGCCGCATGAACCGCAGTTACCGCTGCATGAATGCGGTTCTTCCCCTGTGATATAGAAGTTGAGAATGCCGTATATCTCATTCATAAGTGCATCCACACTTTCTCTTGCTGTATAGAAATCCTTCATGGAATCCATTTCAAGAATCTTTGTCTGCATAGCGGTGAGTTCATTGGTGAGCTTTTCTGCCGCTTCGTTATCACCCTCACCACTCTTTGCAATAAGCTCGTTTCTTAAGTTTTCAAACTCCATAAGAGCCTTCTGAAGTTCAAGGTCAGTTTCCTGCTTTTGTGCAGCAGACTGTAATTTCTTTACGTTTTCATCCTTTGCGAGTTCAGCACCGAGCTGATGTGCGAGTTCCGTAATTGTTGCCATTTTTATATCTCCTTAAAATTAAATTATTTTTCCTGTAAGCGAAAATGTTTTCGCCTCTGTTATTTCCACATTGACAAATTGACCGATAAGTGATTCGTCACACTTAAAGTTGACGGTTTTTGCACCGCTTGTGTGGGCGCACATCACCGTATTGTCATTCTTGCTGACACCTTCGACAAGCACCCTTTGAACAGTACCCTCAAGTGCCTTGTTTTTTTCCTTTGAAATCTCATTCTGCACCTGCATAAGCCTGTCCATCCTCTCACCCTTGA
>JAZSCG010000078.1:0-2423 GCA_045602805.1 Feifaniaceae bacterium | reverse complement strand
GATGTAACAGTTACCGGTAATGCGTATATTGACGTTTCGGGTGAAGTTGACATCGATGCAATATACGGTGGCGGCAACTCTGACGCAACAACATACACAGCACCTGTTGAAGAAACAGCATACATAAATATCCACGGCCTTACAGGAGAGTGGACAATCGGTACGATTGCAAGAGAAGGTGATAAGAGCGGTACCGGAGCATCAAAACTCGTAGTAGACCTTGATGACTCAAGTAAGTCACTTCTTTCTGACGGTAAGATTACAGGTATAACAACAGCAGGCAAGACAGATGAAAACGTAACTGTTAAAATCAACGGTGAAGAATTTAAAGGTACGGTTACTGATGCCGACCTTACGGGTATAAGCAACGTTGTTGTTAAAGATGACGTTCTGCCTACTCAGTTTGGCGATCTTTCCGGCTTTACCTGGGATAAAGATACCCAGACAGTCGGAATGAATCAGAAGTTCACACTTACTGCACCCACGGGCTATTTCTTTGAAGACCTTTCTAAAACGAAGGAATTTACAATAACCGTAAATGCAGGCTACGTTGCAGTTACAGGCGTTACACTTGATAAGGATAACGTGTCTTTGGAAGTTGGTGCAGAAATCGAGCTCACAGCAACGGTTGAGCCTGAAAATGCAACGGATAAAACTGTTGCGTGGTCATCAAATGCTGAAGGCGTTGCAAAGGTTGTTGACGGTGTTGTAACTGCAATGGGCGAAGGCACGGCAACTATTACGGCAACGGCAGGCGGTTATTCAGACACTTGCGTTGTAACTGTAACTAAGGCAACTGTAATTACAGCGGTTGATACTGAAGGTCTTGTACTTAGCACGACACTTCCTTACGGTACGGGCGTACAGGCAACAGAAGAACCGAAGTTCTATGATACACTCTCTGTAACGGTAGACGGTACACCTACTGAACTTTCCGACTTTGAATGGAAATGCGATAATTACGAGGCAACAACGTCGGGTACTTACAGTTTCACGGCAGTACCCCCGAGTGGTTATACGTGGTTTGGCGGTGCGCAGGCACCCGTCATCACGGTTGAAGTTGTTGAAGCATCCTATAACTCATCCAGCGGTCTAGTTGGTATAACTACGGCAAACGGAAAGCCTTTGCATATGATTTTCAAGCCCGACAATGAGGGAACTTACTGCATATTTGATGCAACGGGCTACAATATAATACGTGAAAATTACTCTACGGGTGGCAGATATTTTGCTGCAGCACACAGTTCATCTACTTATGATAACGCAGCAGGCTATAAGTCAAGCGGTGATACGAGCATAACCGTTCAGGACGCAGTTGTTACCGCTGTATTTGGTGCAGGATACGGTGTTGAACATACGGGCGACTCGTACGTATCCATTATCAACTCAACTGTTCAGTTGAACACCTCAAAGGCATATGACGCTTGTGTATTCGGCGGTGGATATAATAAAACCCTTAAAGGTGACTCACACATAGACATTGTCGATTCAACTATACAAAAAGCTGTATATGGCGGTGGTGCTAGCAGCAACGGTACTATTACAGGAGATGCGTACATTGATATTTCGGGCCTGGTAAACATACCTGAAGTAAACGGCGGTAACCAGACGAGTACGGCTGCTGCAGGTACTGCATACGTAACCATTCACGACCTTAAAGAAGGCTCGGTAATCAAAAAGATTACGAGAGGTACAACTAGTAAACTCGTTGTAGAAATCACAAGTTCAGATGACGTATCGGCTGAGTCACTTCTTAAGTACGTTGAAAACTACGACAGCGATCCGCATACTACAGTTTATCTTGATGGTAAACTGGTGAAGAAGGTAACTAAGGTTGAAGTGCCTGCAACGGCAGTTTACAACGTGGATATCGACACGCCGGAAGACGAAATCGGTCTTCCCACAACGCTTGAGGCAATTGTAAACGGACAGCCGGCAACGATAGACAACGTTTCATGGGAATGTGCAACAAACTACGATGCTGCTACGCCAGGTAAATATATCTTTACACCCGTGGTACCTGATCCGGCAAACGTCTTATACGACTTATCGGAAAGCAATATTGAAAAAGTATCGGTTGTAGTAAGAGTGCTTACGGGCAAGCAGAAGCAGGAGATAACGGAATTTGCGCCGATAGATGCAATATCCGTATCGCTTCAAACAACAGAAGAACAGCTTGTACTGCCTGCAACGGTTACGGCAACCGTTAGCGGACAGCAGGTAGCGGTTGAAGTAGACCGTTGGACTTGCAATACGGTTTATGACGGTTCGGTTTACGGTAAAGAGTACACGTACACTGCAACGGTATCGGGCGAATACTCATATTCAGTTGCGGCACCGACTGTTGTTGTTAAAATAACAAGTGCAAAGATAACTCAGATTTACTTACCCAAAACGGAAACTACGTTCCCCGTGGGTACGGT
>JAZSCG010000077.1:0-1514 GCA_045602805.1 Feifaniaceae bacterium | reverse complement strand
CCCGTATCGCAAAAAAGGGCATGACAAACAAACGCCTTTTGCACACTGCCCACCCCTGTGAGCGCAACCGGCGTTTGATTATTTTCCACACTTTGCCTTACCGCATTGTATGGCGCATTACCAAGTTTTATATTAAATAACCTATCCATTATACCTGCTCATAGCGAGTACGGTGTCCCCCGAAACGACGAGTTCAATCGCAGATGCGACCCTGTCTGCCGTTTTTTCAAGAGCCTGAATATCAGCCTGTGTAAAGCTGCCGAGCACAAAATCCGCAAGGTCTTCCGTTTCAGACGGCTTCTTTCCGACGCCTATCCTCATTCGCAGAAAATCCTGCGTGCCGAGATGTGCAATTATGGATTTGAGCCCGTTGTGTCCCCCCGCACTTCCTTTAGTGCGGATACGAAGCACACCGACATCAAGATTGCAATCATCACTAATGATTATTATATGCGACGGGTCTATTTTATAAAACCTCGCACAGTCCGCCACCGCCTGACCGCTGTTATTCATATAGGTCTGCGGTTTTTGCAAAAGTATCCTCTTACCGTCATACTCAAACTCGCCCATAAGCGAATAGTGCTTGACTTTATTAACCTTTACACCGTACTTCGTTGCCATACTGTCTACCGCAATAAAGCCTGCATTATGCCGTGTATTCTCATACTTTGCACCGTAATTGCCAAGCCCCGTTACCAGATACGTCTCTTTTGACCGTGAAAATAATCCCATTACTTCTTTTTACGTTCCTTCCAGTTTTCCTTATTGACTTGCCTTGCACGTGCTATCGCCATTGCCTTGTCAGGCACTTCGTCTGTCACCGTGCTTCCCGCCGCCGTAAGACTCGCATTGCCGAGTGTTACGGGTGCAACGAGGTTCGTGTTACTTCCTATAAAACAGTCATCCCCGATAATTGTTCTGTGCTTATTCTTACCGTCGTAATTCGCAACGACAACACCGCAGCCGAAATTGACGTTCTTACCGCAATCGGTATCACCTATGTAAGTGAGATGGCCTGCCTTCGTGCCCTCACCGACAACCGAGTTTTTAACCTCACAGAAATTGCCGATGTGAACGTTGTCACATATCGTGCTGTTCGGACGCAGATGTGAATAGGGACCCATAGTCACACCGCTGCCTATGTTACTTTTTTCGCAGACACACATAAGAATTTTCGTATTGTCGGAAACCGTACATTCATCAAGAATGGTGTCGGGCCCGATTTCACAGCCGTCACCCACCACGGTTGCACCTTTTATAATGGTACCCCTGTGAATAATTACGTTTTTGCCGAATTTGGCTTCGGGTGAAATTGTAACACCCGTTATATCCGTAAATTCAACGCCCTCATCAAGAAGTTTATCTATAACCTCTGCGCGCTGTCTGTTGTATTCTTCAAGTAATTCTCTTTTATTCATAAGGATAACACCTCCACAGACAATATTATACCGAAATATGAAAATAAAACAACTCTTTTCTTGACTTTATAAATGTTTTCTATTAAAATACCTTTT
>JAZSCG010000076.1:0-2587 GCA_045602805.1 Feifaniaceae bacterium | reverse complement strand
GTCCATATAACTCTTGAGCATCATATTGTCCGACATACCCATACTGCCGACAAGCCCCATACCGAGTCTGTCTTCGGGCACGAAGGAGAGTGCGATACCTAAATTGTGTATCTGCTTGGGGGTTTTGCCGATAAGTTCAATTTCACTTTCACCGTCGGGACTGTCGTAGAGTATGCTTGAACCGTCGCAGGTGTTCTGAAGACCTGCAACAGCTTCAAGAAGTTCCTTCTGTCCGCATCCCGAGATGCCGGCAATACCGAGAATTTCACCGCCGAAAACGTCAAAATTTATATTTTCAAGAACGTTTACACCGTCGGAATTTTTAATTGAAAGATTTTTAATCTGAAGTCGCTTTACGGGATTTTCAGGCTCGGGTCTGTCTATGTTTAAAATGACCTTTTTACCCACCATCATTTCGGTAAGCGAAAGCTCGGTTGCATCGGCCGTGTCAACCGTGCCGACGTATTCACCCTTGCGAAGAATTGACACCCTGTCCGAAATTGAGAGCACTTCGTGCAGTTTATGCGTGATAATAATTATGGATTTACCGTCGGCACGCATATTGCGAAGCACGTCAAAGAGCTTTTCGGTTTCCTGCGGTGTTAAAACTGCAGTCGGCTCGTCAAGAATTAGAATGTTTGCACCCCTGTACAGCACCTTGACTATTTCAAGCGTCTGCTTCTGTGAAACGCTCATATCATAGACCTTCTGGTCGGGGTCAACGTCAAAACCGTACTTTTCGCAGATTTCGTTAATTCTTGCAGAAACCTCTTTTAAATTGAGTTTCTCATCTATGCCGAGAGCAACGTTTTCAGCCGCCGTAAATACGTCAATGAGCTTGAAATGCTGATGTATCATACCGATGCCAAGGTCAAACGCATCCTTCGGAGAGCGGATGGCAACCTTTTTACCGTCGACGTATATATCACCTTCATCGGGATAGTAAATGCCCGAAAGCATATTCATAAGGGTGGTTTTTCCGCTTCCGTTTTCACCTAAAAGCGAGAGTATTTCACCACTGTAAATGTCAAGCGTGACTTTGTTGTTTGCAACGGTTGAACCGAATACCTTGGTGACGTTTTCCATATGGATTGCTGTCTTACGTTCCGTTGTAATCACCTCACTGTTAAAATAAAGAGGGAAGCCGTTTGTGACTTCCCTCTGTTTCGTTAATACAGATTATTCTTCAACGATGCCGTCAATTCTGAGCTGGAATGAAGGCGCACTCTGGAAGTATGATTCGTGGTAGTAACCGTCAAATACAGCTTCATCTGCATCGGGAACAAAGTCGCCGTCAGTATCCGTTGCGAATGCTGAGGTAACTACGTTACCTTCTACTGTGAACGTTGCAGTGTCAAATACGTTGAGAGAACCGTCCTTGAGGGCTGCTTCAACTTCAGCAACCTTTTCAGCAGTACCTTCTGCACAAGCGGGACCGAGGTCAGTTATAGCAACAGCATCTTCGCTGTAGCCCTTTGCCCAGTTTGTGGGAACGCCGTTACCGTCCATAAATGACTTGATTGCTTCTGTGTAGTAAACACTCCAGTTGTTTGTTGCTGACGTAAGAGCAACTGTGGGAGCAACTGAAAGCATATCGATGTTGTAGCCTACTGAGAAAGCAACGGTGCCGTTCTTTGCAGCAGCTTCAACTGCAGCGGGAGCACCCGTTGAGTCAGCGTGCTGACCGATGATAACGCAACCGTCAGCAAGGAAAGCGTTTGCAGCTTCACCTTCTTTAACGATGTCAAACCATGAACCTGTGTAAGAAACCTTCATCATAACGTCGGGGTATACTGACTTGATACCGAGATAGAATGCTGTGTAGCCTGAAACAACTTCAGCGTAAGGATGAGCACCTACGTAACCAACCTTAACCTTACCGTCTTCATAGTTTGCATCTGTGAGCTTGCCGTCAGCCACGAGTTCGGCAATCTTCATACCTGCAACAACACCTGAAACGTATCTTGATTCATATACGTTTGTGAAAGCGTTGCAGAAGTTGGGGAGACCGCTTGCCTTAGCCGTGTCACCCGTCATAGCAACGAATGTTACTTCGGGATGTTCCATAGCGGCAGCCTTCATAAAGTCCTGATGACCGTAGCTGTTTGAGAATATGAGTTCACAACCGTTTTCAACAAGGTCAACTGCAGCGTCGTGACAAGTCTGATCTTCGGGAACCGTGTATTTCCAGAGAATGTTGGAATCAGCGATACCGAGAGTCTTTGCAGCATCCTTGATGCCTTTGATGTGAGCGTATGTGTAGCCTTCGTTTTCGTCACCGACGAGAATTACACCTATTTTGAGTGTGTTTTCAGCATCAGTGTTTGTTTTGTTGCCGCAAGCGGCAAGTGATGTGAGTACGAGCATTACTGCAAGTACGACTGCGAGAATTTTCTTTGCCATAAAGTTTTTTCCTCCCAATATTTTTCTTATTTATTATTGCGCATAACACGCCATAATACTAAATAAAATGTACGCCGTTTTCATCCATCGATTCTATCCTTGCGAGAGATTCAACACGGATACCCATATCACGGATTATTTTACCCCCGTCCTGATAAGCTTTTTCAATGACGATACCTGCACC
>JAZSCG010000075.1:0-7256 GCA_045602805.1 Feifaniaceae bacterium | reverse complement strand
GCCGACAAGACCGTGTGTATCTGAAAAAACAAGAATCTTCATACCTCTATTATAATATACAGTGTTACTATTTTCAAGACGGGCATATACTGTAAAAGAGGAGTGGTGTATATGAACGACAAGACACAAGCTATATTAAATCAGGTTGAAGAAAAGACAGGCGTAAAACTATCTGAAGAAGCAAAGAAAAAACTCTCCGATAAAGAAACTATGGGCAGGCTTATACGGGCGCTCACACCGTCGGATTTGTCTGTGCTTGCAGGTTCACTCAGCGGTAAAGACGGCATAAATGCACTTGCACAAAACAAGGAGTTGATAGAAAAAATCAAAAATGCATTGGAGGAGTGAAGATGGATGATTTCGGCGAATTGCTGTCCTCTGTTTTAAGCGACCCCGAAAGCATGGAGAAAATAAAGAGCATAGCACAGTCTTTGGGAATGTCCTCTGACGGAGGACAGCAGGTTGCCCCTCCCGAGCCTGTGGCGATACCTGCCTCAAACAATATGCAGGGAGGGATACCGTTTGGAATGATGGATAAAATAATGCCTCTTATAGCGGCATATTCCAGAGCGGAAGCGGATAAAAACGTGCAGCTTCTGAAAGCCATAAAACCGTATCTGTCGTCCGAGCGCAGTGAAGTGATAGACCAGGCTGTGCAGATAATGAAAATAATGACCGTACTGGGAGGAGATGGTAAAAACGGTAATTGAACGGAGCGAGAGAAGTTTTGGCGGCAAAAAGCTGCAGACCGAAGACATAATTCTTGCAGCACTTCTTTTTTTCATCTTAAAAGATAAAAACTGTACGTCTGCGGCGATAGTCATAGCAATATTACTTCTGAGTACATAGGACAGACTGCATAAGGTCTGTCCTTTTTAACTAAATTCATAATTTATATTTAAAATTATATAATTATGTGTTATAATTACAGAATACTATTATTTAGGAAGTTGAAAATGCAAAAAAACAATTCATTTATCTGGTTTCTTGTGTTTGCGATATACTGCGGAGCAGGCGCATTGTGCATACTCGGTCTTGCATCATTGCCTCTTTTAGCCGTGATGTATGTGCTCTGCTGTATATGTACGGGCAGGAATGCGCTTCTTACGGCAGGCATTTCGGCAGTTTTTGCCACGGCAAGCATATTTTTGAATAAAGGTGTATTTGGTGTATTCGTACTCCTGCTGGTAACGGCACTCTGTTTTGCCGTTTCACATTTACACTCTTTCTGCTACAAAAAAACCGCATTTATAATTACACTTGTGTTGTGTCTGGGCATCGTGTCGGTCGTGGCACTTAATGTATACAATGCGACGGGGGCTTTAACGGCGGAGGCTGTAGTAAAATGGATATCCGACGGGTTTGATACGGCAGGCAAGATGTACGTTGATATGCTCAGTGAGGCGTACGGTGCTTCATTTGAGGAGATTGCAGGCATTGCACCAAGTCAGCTGATTAACGTGGTAAAGAAGGCATCACTCAATATGCTGACGGGCAGTATTTTACTCATAGCGTCTGTGATTGCACTTGTCGGTACGGCACTTTCGTATAAAATCAAATACGGGAAGCTCAGTCTGCTTGACTCGTATGTACTGTCACCGCTTGGCGGCATTCTTATGCTGGTTGCACTTGTTGTTTTTTCGACAGCGGGCGGAAAATCTATGATAGTCGCAGGCAATATATATATGACGCTTTTGCCCTGGTTTACCGTGTCGGGTATAAAGGCACTCAGGGGAATATTTGTAAAGAAGCGTCCCGTATCGGTGTTTACTGTTTTTGCGGTGGCAATAATTGCTTTTTCTACGGGAATTCTGGCGGCACTTTCATTTTTGGGCGTGACCGACGTTATTCGGGGGTTTGTAAGATATGAAAAATAAAAAGAAATACGACTTGCGTATTTTGTGGATAGTCGCAGTAATACTTGTGACGCTGGCCGTTTCATACCGAATAGGGACAGAGTTTCTTATCGGCGAAGTTGTAATGCTGGGTGTCATTGTGCTTGTGCTGCTCATCATGGATATGCGCCGTCACATCGGTCTGTATGCATATTTTGACAAGGGCACAAGGGCAATATCGGCAATAGTACACAATGCGGTTATGGACCTTGGTATCCCGACTTTTATCGTTGGCGAAAACAACGTCATAATATGGAATAACGACAGTGCATCTTCTGCAATGAAGAACAAAGAACTGTGCGGTTGTGATTTGACGAGTGTTGCACCCGAAGCAGATTTGAAGGACTACTCGGTAGATCAGCTTAAAGAGGGGGTTAAAATCAACGCCGTAAACGGCAGGGTATACAGAATGTACGGTAAGATGGAAAAGCAGAACAGAAAACCCGTCACCGTCGTATATCTTCAGGACGTAAGCAATGCAGAGCAGGCAGTTAATAATTTTGAAAATACACGTCCTGTCGTTGCGATAGTGGTTCTTGACAATCTGAGCATTGTTTCGAGGAATGTCAGGGCGGGCGATGTAAGCCGTGCCTCTGCCGTAGCACAGGCGGAAGATATACTTTCCGAGTGGATGAATTCGTGCGGCGGTCTGTTAAAGAAGTTTGATGATTCAAAATACCTGTGTATCTTTGAAAAGCAGTACCTTGCCGCTTTCAAGGCTGAAAATTTTCCTGTTTCAAACAGAATAAGTGAGATAAAGATAAACAACTTTGCACTCACGGTATCAATCGGTGTCGGTGTTGACGGCAAGGATTTTGAAACAGCATACGAGTATGCCGAGCAGGCGCTGGATACCGCGCTAGCAAGAGGCGGTGCACAGACGGCAATAAAGAACAATGCCCGCCGTGACAAAGACAGTTTTGAACACATCGGCGGCCGTTTTCAGACAATCGAAAAGTCGTCGAGAGTCAAGTCGAGCTACGTTGCTTCAATGCTTGTGTCACATATGAACAAGGCGGACAACATTATTGTAATGGGTCACGCCGCAGCTGACTTTGATGCAATCGGCGCTGCAGTCGGTGTTGCAAGAATTGCGAAAAACTGTAAAAAGCCGGTAAATATTGTGTGCAACAGAGGCACGTGTCTCGCCATGTCGGTGGTGGACAAACTCTCGACACTGCCTGATTACAGGGACGTGTTTGTTGACGGTGCCGTGGCGCTTGACCTGCTTAAGAGAAATACGCTTCTTGTCATAGTAGACACGCATCTGGCAAGACAGCTTGAAGAACCGATGATATTCAGAAATGCAGGTGCTGTGGCAGTTATTGACCATCACAGAAAAATGCCCGATGCGATAGATTCAGCAGATATTATGGAAATAGAGTCGTATGCATCATCGGCGAGTGAACTTGTCACAGAGTTTATACAGTTTATGGATATGGAAGACCCGCTTCTTAAAGAGGAGGCGGATGCACTTCTTGCAGGTATCGTTCTTGATACACACGGTTTCGACTTTAAGTCGGGTGTGCGCACGTTTGAAAGTGCGGCATTTTTACGCAGTATGGGTGCTGATACAACCGAAGTCCGCAAACTTTTCAGAAGTAAGGAAAAAGACTTCAAGCTTCTGACCGAAGGCATACGAATAGCATCGGTATACAGAAAAAAGACAATTATATCTGCCCTAGATGTAGATGACGATTCCGTATACACAAGAGATATTGTCGGCAAGCTTGCTGATGAACTGCTTTCTGTTGAAGGGATAGAGGCAAGTTTTGTACTTGTCAAAAGGCCGACGGGTATACAGATATCCTCGAGGTCAATGGGACTTATAAACGTACAGAATATAGTTGAAAAACTTTCCGCATCAAGCGGAGGGCATTTCACATCGGCAGGCGGAATGTTTGACGGTGATATACAAGAAGCGGTAGAACTGCTTAAAAAGCAGATCGACAGATATGCAGAAAATGAAAATATTCAGATGGAGGACTAAATAATGAAGGTAATTTTACAGGCAGATGTCAAAGGACAGGGGAAGAAGGGACAGCTGGTCAATGTTAGTGACGGTTATGCGAGAAACTTTCTTCTGCCCAAAAATCTTGCTGTTGAAGCTAATAATGCAAATTTAAATGTTATGAAGACAAAGGATGCCGCACACAAGCACAAGATAGAACTTGAAATTGCGGCAGCAAAGGAACTTGCGTCAAAGCTTGAGGGAAAAACTGTTAAAATTTCGGCAAAAGGCGGCTCACAGGGTAAACTCTACGGTGCAGTTACCACTAAAGAAATTTCTGAAGTTATAAAAAAGCAACTCTCACTTGAGGTTGATAAGAAGAAGATAGTCTGTGAAGATATAAAAGCATTTTCAACTGTTGAAGCAGTTGCAAAGATTTACCCCGATATCACGGCAAAATTCTTTGTTACGGTAGTGGAAGAATAAACGCTAATCTTATTGAAAGGGCAGGATATTCAAATGGCAATTGATTTTAATATTGCAAAAATGCCATATGACCTTGAAGCAGAACAGGCTGTTTTGGGTGCTGTTATAATAGACCCCGAAAAAATGAGCGACATTGCGGATATGCTCAGCAAAAACGACTTCTATTTTGAGAAGAATGCCGGTATATACGAGATAATGACGAGCATGTACATACAGGGCAAAGAGATAGACGTTGTAACATTGCTTGCCGAAATGAAAAAGGACGGTAAGTACGACGAAGGTGAAAGCAAGGCGTATGTTTTACAACTTGCTGAATTCGTGCCTACTTCAACAAACATAAAAAAATATGCCCAGATAGTATGGGAGAAGTCCATACTTCGTGCTTTGATAGGTGCATCCCAGGATATTGCCCGGCTTTGCGTGGAAGGCGGCGAGGATTTCCAGACAATAATCGATGCTGCCGAAAGAAAAGTGTATGAAATTGCACAGGGCAACAATACCAAAGAGTTCAAACCCCTGCCGCAGATACTTATTGACGTGTTTGAAAGAATATCAATCATGTCAAAAGGCGGGGATGAGTATAAAGGGCTGTCCACAGGTTTTCACGACCTTGACAATATGATAGGCGGTCTGTGTAAAAGTGACCTTATAATAATTGCGGCACGTCCCGGTGTCGGAAAGACGTCACTTGCTCTTAATATGGCTCATCACGTGACGTCAAGGCTCAAAAAAGGTGTTGCGGTATTCTCACTTGAAATGTCAAAAGAACAGCTTGTAACAAGGGTTCTTGCGAGTGAAGCACTTATATCGGGCAAACGTTTGCTTCGAGGTGAAGTGCAGGATAACGAATGGGTAAGACTCACAGAGGCGACAGACGTTCTTTCAAACTGCCACCTGTGTATTGATGATAACCCCGTAATAACCGTTGCGGAAATGAAGTCGAAACTACGCAGAGAAAAGGGTATAGACCTTGTCATAATTGACTATCTTCAGCTTATGACGGGCGGCGCAGGAAGAAGCGAAAACCGTGTGCAGGAGGTTTCTAATATTACGAGAAACTTAAAGATTTTGGCAAAGGAACTTGATGTTCCGGTAATTGCGCTGTCACAGCTTTCACGACCTGCCAAGGGCAAGGAAAATGATTTGCCTCAGCTTTCCGATCTTCGTGAATCGGGTTCAATCGAGCAGGATGCAGATATAGTTCTCATGCTGTACAGAAATACTCTTGCAAGTCAGTTTTCTGATGATTACAATGTGGCAAAGTGCCGTATCGCCAAGAACAGACACGGTGAGACGGGGGATATAGACTTTACGTGGAACGGTGAATACACACGTTTCTATTCGGCGGAAAAACACCGTGATGAAAATGCATAATAAGGTAAAACTTTTTATAGAGGAGAATGAGCTTCTCTCAAAAGAGCATAAAGTGGCAGTTGCCTTATCGGGCGGTGCTGATTCTGTTGCATTGCTTAAGATTTTGCTGTCTCTCGGGTATGATGTCAGTGCGTTGCACGTCAATCATAATCTTCGTGGCGAAGAATCTGACAGGGATGAGGCGTTTTGCAGGAAACTTTGCGAAAAGCTTGGCATTTCACTCAAGGTTGTCGGCGTTGACGTAAAAGCCTATTCAAAAGAAAAGGGCGTTTCAACAGAAACTGCGGCGAGGGAGCTTCGTTATGCTCAGCTCTGTAAGGCAGATGCCGATGTTGTCGCAACGGCACATACGATGAGTGACAATGCGGAGACGGTTATTTTTAATCTTTTAAGAGGAAGTGCATTGTCGGGGCTTTGCGGCATACCGCTTAAAATAGAAAAAGGCGGTAAATTATTTGTACGTCCTATTTTGTGTCTTTCAAGAGAGGATACGGAAAAAATAGCAGGCGAGTACGTAACCGACAGTACCAACAATGAGGATGATGCCGCACGAAACAGAATAAGGCATCATGTGATACCTCTTTTAAAACGGGAAAACCCTTCTTTAGAGGAATCCGTTTTAAAAAACTCGCTTATTCTCAGGGCAGAGGATGAATTTTTAAAAGAGAGTGCAGAGGGTGTTGATTTATCCTGCAAGGCACTTAGGGGTGCACCCAAGGCACTTGCTATGCGAAAAATAAAAAATCTGCTTGAAGAAAACGCACTTCCCGTAAATTCGATTTATGTTTCGGATATACTTGCACTTGCGTATTCGGACAACCCTTCAGCCTCGGTCGATGTCGGCGGCGCAAGGGTACGGCGTGAGTATGACAGAATAATCGTTGATAAAGGTGAAAATGCTTTGGGTCTGTCGGAGGCAGGGCTTAAGTACGGTGTAAACGTTCTTTCTGACGGCTCTAAATTAGTTTTAGAGGAAAAAAGCGGTAAGATTAACAATTTATTCACCACTTTTTACGTAGATAAAGATAAAATAAACGGTACACTCAGTGTCCGTTCAAGGCGTATCGGCGATGCCGTGCAAACGCACGCAGGTACCAAAAAAATAAAAAAAGCACATATAGACAACAAGGTGCCTAAAGAAAACAGAGGCAGACTGCCGGTCATAACCGATGAAAAAGGTATTGTATGTGCCTTTGGCTGCGGTATTGACGTTAAATATCAGGTAGATGTAAGCACAAAAAATACTGTTTGCATAAGATACGAGAGGGATGGAGTATGAGCAATAATATGTTAAACGACATAGCAGAGGTTCTGCTTACCGAAGAGGAAATTGATGATATATGCCGTAAAATGGGTGCGCAGATAAGCGCTGACTATGAGGGCAAAAATCTTCTTTTGGTGGGACTGCTTAAAGGCTCTATAGTGTTTATGTCACAGCTTATGAAGTATATCACAATCCCGTGCAAGATAGATTTTATGATTGCTTCAAGCTACGGAAGCGGTACCGAAACCTCGGGCGTTGTCGAAATAAAGAAGGATATAACAACACC
>JAZSCG010000074.1:0-5675 GCA_045602805.1 Feifaniaceae bacterium | reverse complement strand
TTTAACTTCTTCAATCCCCGGTACACCGCCCATAGCCTCATATGACGGATGATAATCCCTCATAAACGACAACGAATAAACCTCATCCATTTCCTCCGTTGTAAGCGGCGGCATAGGTGGATTCTGTATTACGATTCTGTCGCCATGTCGCTGAATTACGGTTCTACCACGAACTGCATCATGCTCCTCCTGCTGAATACGGCAGGATTTTGCATAATTCTTTTTACCCTGCTCAGAGTCTTCGCTGACCGCTTCAAAACTCGGACATTCTCTTACGGGACCGGGCTTGTAATCGTGTGTTTTTACCGCATAGCAAGTCCCTCTTATATCGGTGAGTGCAGAAATATTCTCTCCTTTATTTAAACGGTCTGCAATTTCAACGATATGCTTTTCACCCATACCGTACATAAGCAAATCGGCACCCGAATCTATCAGTACGGATGGACGTACCCTGTCATCCCAGTAATCATAATGAGCGAAACGTCGAAGTGACGCTTCAATTCCGCCTATTGCTATCGGTACATTCCCAAACAGACGGCGAAGATGCTGACAATATACAATAACCGCTCTGTCAGGACGTGCACCCGCCCTGCCGCCTGCCGTATATGCATCATCGTGGCGTTTTTTCTTGGCAGCGGTATAGTGTGCCACCATAGAGTCGATATTTCCGCTGTTAACGAGAAAAGCAAGACAGGGTCTGCCAAAACGCATATAGTCAGCGTCCGACCTTGGTTGTGACAATATGCACACACGGTATCCCGCATTTTCAAGCACACGTGAAATTATCGCCGTACCGAATGACGGATGATCCACGTAAGCATCGCCCGTCACGATTACAAAATCGGGACAATCCCAGCCAAGCGACAGCATTTCTTTTTTTGTAATCGGCAAAAACGGCATAACAGCACTCCTTAAAACTACATTATATATTCTTACAAAATCATTTGTTCAAAGAAAAATTATTATGAATTTTTTGGAACATGTACCAAAGCGACGATACGATACTTATTCCGCTTGCTATACCAAGGACAAATAGAATAGTATTGATTCCGTATTTCTGGAACTGGGCTATCTCACCCGAAACAATACTGCTCATCGTATAAAAGAGCGAACTACCGGGAATAAGCGGAATAATAGCAGAAATAAATATAACTGTTGTCGGAACTTTTAAAATTCTTGCAAGAACCTCCGCATAAAGTGCGGCAACTGCCGCAGCAACGAGTGTAGGAAGGAAGACCCCGTTCGCAACAAGCGTTGTTAAAAGGTATGCCCCCCAACAAACAATACCGCCTATTGATGCCGGTATAATATAATTCTTACGAAGGTTGAATATAACAGCAAAACCAAGCGAACCGAAAAACGATGTAATAAGTTGAATTATAACAGTTTTCATAGCAAACCTCCCGCAACGAAGATTGCAAGCATAAAGCCTGCCGCAAGTGCAGCCGCAGAAAGCAGACACTCAATAAAACGCATTGTACCTGTTATTGTGTCACCCGCAAAAATATCTCTGACAGAATTTGTTATTGAAACTCCCGGTACAAGAAGCATTATATCACCTATCATAATCTTATCAGGATTGAGAAATTTAAATGCATAACATATAAACGACGTGCCCAGCCCCGACAAAACCGATGCCACAATTATAAACGTGATACTGTTTCTGCAAAGCGGTGTAAGTTTATACTGCATAAAACATATAAAAATGCCAAATATTGCAGAAACTATCGCATCATAAACAGTGCCGCCGAAAAACATGGCAAATGCACCTGCCGCAAGTGCACTTCCAATATATGTAAGTAAAACCGACGGTTTAGAATCACATATGCTTACAAACTCATCGTACAGTTCTGCCACCGACATATTTTTCTGACAAAATCTGCGACTCAAATCATTTAACGCCTCAAGTTTTGAAAAATCATTCTGAAGTCCCTTTGTGATACGTCGAGTTCTGGTAATCTCCTCGCCGCCGTCAAATTGTATCGAGAGAAGAATATTTGATGCCAGTGCAAAAGCATTCACCCTTTTTGCTCCGTAAGATAAACCTATTCTCACCAAAGTATCTTCAACACGACTTATTTCTGCCCCGGACTGAATCATTTCTTTTCCCATATCAAGCATACAGGATATCAGTTGTCTTTTCTCATCAATCACATTGTTGTCCTCCACCAAAAACGAAATTGTTTATTACATCTGTAAGCAGAATGATTATACTACTTTAAGAAAATAAATGCAATTCATAGTTTATTAATCCGCCTTTCGATCCCATTTTCTCAACATAAAATATAAAAGGCACACCACGCGGTGTACCTTTTATATTTGGCAGGGGCAGAAGGGATCGCTTTTCTGCGGAAAAGCCACGGCGGTTCTTTGTGCCACCGGCACAAATTCAAGAGCCGCCTTTCGATCCCATTTTCTCAACATAAAATATAAAAGGTACACCATGCGGTGTACCTTTTATATTTGGCAGGGGCAGAAGGGATCGAACCCTCGGCACGCGGTTTTGGAGACCGCTGCTCTACCGGCTGAGCTATACCCCTGTATTTAATTGCCTTATTATCTTACTAAAACATTTTTAAAAAGTCAAGTATAAATCGTCATAAAACGGAAAAAGTATTTACAGCACATTTCTTTGAGGTGTTTTATGAATGATAAAATACACAAAATAATAATGTTTATATCGGTATGTCTGGCATCTTTTTGTGCGGCTGCGATTGTGGCAGCGATTATTGTTGACAACAAAGCTTCACAGATAAACTTTAAGCCGTCAAAGCCAAATTATAACGGTGTTTCATTTTCCGAAAATATTGTTCCTGAAAAAACTGACGAAACAGATTCCTCTGACACAAAAGAAGATATTCTTCCTGAGAAAACGAAAGAAACTTCGACATACAATATAGAAATCGGTGAGGGTGCAGATATTGAAAATATTACTGTAGAAACAGAAAAGAAACTTCGTCCGTCACCAACAGAAGTTATAAAAAGTATACCGTTTACACAAAAAACAAAAATTATCAGAAAATATTTGCCAAAAATGTCAGCTCAGGATATCAAGTATTTTACCTCTCTTCTCAAGGAAAGGAAACCCGATTATGACTCCGCAAAGAAAAGGCTTTTTAAGATATACACTCCCGAAGAAATAACGGAGCTATATGAAATTTATAAATCGTACGAGGAGAAAATTTATGAGAGTTAGAGTTGACAAAGAAGTATGTATAAGTTGCGGAATGTGTGTAAACACATTCCCTGAAATTTTCAAATTCAACAGCGATGATAAAGCAGAAGCAATGGAGTCGGAACTTCCGAAAAATCTTGAAAATGCAGGACTTGATGCCGTGGATTTATGTCCTGTAGGCGCAATAGTATCGGAGTAGGTGTGAAAAACACCTGCTCCGATATTTCTTTTAAAACCCGCTTGGCATCAAGCTTTACGCTTGTAAAGTTATATTACTTTACATTTATTTTCATCCTCCTTTGATTGACTTTTTCTGCGAATAGTGTAAAATATATATTTGCTTAAGGAGGTATCCTATGAATACAAATACAAATAATGCGGAAAAACGCAAGACCGTACTTATTGCAGCACTGATTTTTATACTGTTAATATCGATGTTTATATATGCTGCAGTCAATGACAATGAGAACTTTTCTCTTTTCGGCGGTGCGGACGGTTCTGAGATAATCTACGTTGCCGACGATACGTTGGACAGAATAGTTTCACGTGCAATTTTTGATACCAATAAGCGTGTCGGCGGAGAAACAAACGGCGAAGGTCATCTTGTATTAGGTACAGAAAATGACGGTGAAATACTCACCGTATATGCACTGACACAATACGGCGAATATACATTCAAAAACAGCAATCTGGTCAGAACAAGCGATGCAGTTATTGTACCTGCTGTACTCAAATACAGAATCAGCGGCTCGGAAACATACAACTTTTTTAACATTCAATATGTCAAAGCCGATGAAAACTACGAACAGTCCGTAAAAGAACTCTTCCCCGAAAAGTATGTTTCAAGAGTTCTTAATATTTCTGACGATGATGCAGATATTCTTAAGGATATCGAAGAAATATATGCCGACATATACCTCGAATCTATAAACCGCAACGGAAATATCGGTGAACCGCAGGATTTTGACTACATTTATCTGTCTGATATAGGAATTCCAGGTGACGTGACAAATCTTGTTTACTCAAATTATCCCGAGTATCCTACATACATAGGCACTTTGGAAATTCTGATAGACGGCATACGCAACGTCTATGAAACAAGTTATAATTCAGGTGAAAGCACAATAATTTTAAAAACTTATGAATACGGAAAAAAAGACCTTGCACAGATAATCAAACTTGATTCCACAACAGGACTTACAAAAGAAGAAACAACGGATAGTCAGTTTTGACCATCCGTTGTTTGTGTTTTGCGACTGCTTCGACGAACGCTCGTCGTCGCAAACTTCACTTAGTTTCATTTTGCTATCCGCAAAACTACACCTGCTTCGTTGCTCCTCCTCTTCCCATTGCAACGCACTTCGTTTGCCTCGCAACGGGAGCCCTTTTAATCAAAAAGGTTCTCAGTCCTGTTACCTGTTCCAAATAAAAAGACACCCAAACGGGTGTCTTTTTTCATACGGGAAACTCTGCGACTCCTTGATTTTTCGACCGTTCCGAACGGTTGCGAAAAATCTTCGGTGCTCGAGACTTCACAGTTCGCAAAACTTATCGCAGTTTTGCGACTGCTTCGACGAACGCTTTTGCTTTGCAAAAAGGTTCTCAGTCCTGTTACCTGTTCCAAATAAAAAGACACCCAAACGGGTGTCTTTTTATTTGGAGCTGATGACGGGAATCGAACCCGTGAACCTCATCCTTACCAAGGATGCGCTCTACCGACTGAGCTACATCAGCATCAAGCCTTGTTATTGTACCTCAATTTCCGATTCAAGTCAATAGGCTGCTTAAAATTTCATCGGGGTATTCTTCCGAATTGTGTCCCACATGTACCTTCAAAAATATTCTTACCCAGTATATTGCCTCTTGTAACCGCCTCTTTCCCAAAACGGTCTTTCAGTGCATCATACGCCCTTTCACGTCGTAATTCTCTTTCGCTCAGATAGATAAAACCGTCAAAATCAAGTTGTTCGGCATAAGGTACATCCGAAAGCCCGTAAACCTTTATCCCGACCGCCCTCACAAGAATCATTTCTTTGCAGTTTTTCAAAAAAATATTCATTCCTTTTCTTGCAATGACTTCACTGCTTTGTGTAAGCTCTATTGATTCATCAAACTGCCTTGTCGTGCGATTGCTGTCCTTTACCGATAACGATACTCCACCTGCATACAGCCCCTTATCACGAAGCCTTTTCCCTACCTTTTCTGCTGCCATTGTTATCGCTTCCTCTATCTCACGTTCATCACAAAGATCTTTTGGAAAAGTTCTGCTGTTTCCTATGGATTTCGGCGGTGGAATATACGTCGACCGTGATACAACCGATGTATCCTCACCCCTTGCATAATGACTGAGCAAAATACCGTTTTTACCGAATTTATTTACAAGCACATCCTTGCTTGCAAGTGCAAGATTACCTATCGTAAATATACCCATTTCACTAAGTTTTCTCTTAGTTGCCCGTCCAACAAAAAGAAGTTCTTCAACAGGAAGCGGCCACACCTT
>JAZSCG010000073.1:0-1975 GCA_045602805.1 Feifaniaceae bacterium | reverse complement strand
ATGATAAAAGCAATGGATATTATATCAAAATAATGTTGATTTTTAGGCATTAATGTATTATCATAACAATAGAAATATATCACAGGAGGAAATAACTATGGCTTTTGTAATTAACGACAGTTGCTTAGCATGCGGTGCTTGTGTTGACGCTTGCCCCGTTGGTGCTGTAAAAGAAGGCGATCCCATCTACACAATTGATGAGGCTGAATGCCTTGACTGCGGTGCTTGCGCAGGCGTATGCCCTGTTGGTGCACCCGTAGAAAAGTAAAAGAAACCACCCTGTTTCTTACAGGCGGTACATACGGTACCGCCTGATTTTTTTAACAAGGATAACTAATATGGATATACTTTCTGACGAAACAATTGACGATCTCATGCTCGGAGGTCTTAAACTCATACAGAAGAAAAAAGGCTTTAAATTCGGTGTTGACGCCGTTCTGCTTGCGGATTTCGCCTCCTGCAAAAGAGGTGATAAGGTGTGTGAGCTCGGCAGCGGAAGCGGTATCGTCTCAATTCTGTGTGCCCACCATTACAACGCAAGGGTGGATGCCCTTGAAATAATGCCTGAATATGCGGATATGGCAAGCAGGAGTGTTGAGGGCAACAATCTTGAGGACAGAGTGAAAATACACTGCTGTGATATGAAAAAGGCAACCTCCGTACTCTACCCCTGTCAGTACGACTGTGTCGTGACTAATCCGCCTTACAAAAAACTTGATGCGGGTGAAAACTGTGCACAGTATGACCGTGCCTGTTCAAGAAGCGAGTTATGTGCAACGCTTGACGACGTTGTGAAAACTGCCTCCCTTCTCATAAAAAACGGCGGTAAACTCGTTATGGTGCACCGCCCGCAAAGGCTAACGGACATAATCCTTACACTTGAAAAATATAAGTTTTACATAAAAAAACTGCGTTTTGTCACATCTAAAAGGGGGGATGCTCCCGTACTGCTTCTTTTGGAGGCGAAACAGTACGTGAAAAGCGATATGCTTGTCCTGCCCGAACTTATATTGTATAATGATGACGGCAGCGAAACCGAAGAAACAAAAAAGATATACAGGAGATGCGAAAAATGATAATAGAAAGACCTGCATTATATCTTGTCGGAACGCCTATAGGAAATCTTGACGATTTCTCGCCAAGGGCTGTTGAAATACTTTCGGAATGTGATTTTGTAGCAGCCGAGGATACGAGGGTTGCGGCAAAGCTTATGTCGGTTTTTGACATTCACAAGCCGTCGGTATCCTACTTTGAACACAATGCGGCACAGAGAGGTCCCGAAATAATAGAAAAGTTAAAATCAGGTCAGTGCTGTGCACTAGTTACGGATGCAGGTATGCCTGCCATCAGCGACCCCGGCGAAGCGCTTGTAAAGCTGTGTGCGGAAAACGATATTCCCGTTCACTCAGTCCCCGGTCCGAGTGCCGTGGTGACTGCACTTGCAATGTCGGGGCTTTCGACCTCACGTTTTACCTTTGAGGGTTTTTTAAGTGTCAACAAAAAGTCCCGTATGGAGCATCTTGGACTTATAAAAGACGAGTATCGCACTATGGTGTTCTACGAGGCACCCCACAAGCTTCGCAAAACCCTGCGTGATTTTGCACAGACCTTCGGGGATGAACGCAAAATCTCAATCTGCCGTGAACTTACCAAACTTCACGAAGAGGTAATTCGGACAACCTGTGCAGGTGCATACGATTTATATAAGAATACCGAGCCGAGAGGTGAATTTGTCCTCGTCGTAGAGGGTAAGCAGACCGAGAATAAACCCGAAATTTCACTTGAAGATGCGGCGGATGCCATTCGTGAAAGATACTTATCGCTTATAGCGGAGGGTATGGGCAAAGCCGATGCCATGAAGCAGACTGCGACGGAATTTGGCAGAACGAGAAACGAAATTTATCCGATATGTATGAGAAAGGATTGATAATATGCGTGCAAGACCGAGAAAAAATCTTGATAAACGTATGGAAGC
>JAZSCG010000072.1:0-3345 GCA_045602805.1 Feifaniaceae bacterium | reverse complement strand
CAGCCTGCAAGGCCTGCGCAAAGTGCGATTGTCATTGCCAAGGCAAGGACGATTGCTAATGTTCTTTTCATCGTAATACACCTCTCAAATATTTTAGTCTAATAAAGTGTTAAAGACATTTTAGCACCATACATTTTCCTTGTCAATATGATTTTAAATATTTTTTCACTTTATTTCAACGTAATCCGACGGGACTTCTATTCCGAGTGTATTACAGCGTTCTGCCACGTACATTTTTCTTACGTCTGTCGCATATTCTATTTCCATTGCAGAGGGATCTGCACCATTTTCAAGGATTTCATACGCCTGAAGACCTGCGGTATAACCTATATCATAATAGGAAATGGAAAATGTTGCAATTCCGCATCCCATACATATAGCCTCTTCACCTGCAATAACGGGAACGCCTGCTTCAAGTGCAATATTGTCAATTATCTCCGTACTTGATGCAACCGTATTATCTGTCGGGATATAAATAGCATCAACTTCTTCACAGGCTTTTACCGTAATTATTGCAAGGTCGTTTGAATCGGCAAAAGAATACTCGTTAACCGTTATTCCCATACCCTCAAGATAACCCTTTACTTTATCAACCTGGTATTTTGAGTTAGGTTCACTTGAGCAGTATATCATACCCACGCTTTTTGCTTCGGGCAAAAGTTCCTTTATCATTGCTGCCTGCTCGTCAAGCGGAGCACAGTCAGCCGTTCCCGTTACGTTGGTGCCTGTAACACCCGTCCAGTCTTCTATTTCAAGTGCAGTTGCGTAATCCGTTATACAGGTTGCAACTATCGGGATATCCTCTGTCGCATTAGCCGCCGCAATGAGCACGGGTGTTGCCCCTGCCATAATGAGATCGGCGCCTTCCGACACCATATTCGTAATTATCGTGGTGCAGGTTGCCATATCATTTGAGGCATTTGTTTCTTCGAAAGCAACTTTTGTGCCGAGTTTTTCGATAAGTGCATCTTTGAATCCCCTTGTTGCCTCATCAGATGCATCGTGCTGAACGTAATTGACTATGCCGACGCTGTAATTCGTTTCCTGCTGTGTGCAACAAGCAAAACTAAAAAGCATTGTCAAAGCAAGTAATAAAGATACTGTTTTCTTCATATAAATACCCCTTTCAAGATATACAATAATTCTATCATTCCGCTTGTATATTATCAAGATTTTTTAAGCATTGCACGCATAGCATTAAGAATTGCAATAACCATAACGCCCACGTCGCCAAAAACGGCTGTCCACATATTTGCAATTCCAAGTGCACCAAGAATAAGTATTACGCCTTTGACTGCAAGTGAGAATATAATATTCTGGCGCACTATTCTCATAGTCCTTCTTGACAGTTTAATCGCAAGAGGGAGTTTGGCAAGGCTGTCGTCCATGAGCACAATATCCGCCGCTTCAATAGCTGCATCACTGCCGAGTGCACCCATTGCAATGCCGACATCGGCACGTGAAAGTACCGGGGCATCGTTTATTCCATCGCCCACAAAAGCGACCTTTTTGCCCTGTGACAACAGTTCTTCTACCTTTTCCACCTTGTCTTCAGGCAAAAGTTTTGCATATGCTTCATCTGCACAAACCGCACTTGCAACACTTTCTGCAACTGCAGTATCATCGCCCGTAAGTATGACGGTTTTTTGTATGCCGAGTTTTTTCAGTTCTTTGAGAGCATGGGCAGAATCGGGCTTTATTTCATCATTTATAACTATATAGCCAAGGCAGTTTTTGTCACAAGCGACATATACAACCGTACCCGTTCTGTCAGCCTGTATGCCGAGGCTTTCCATAAGCGATGCATTGCCGACACAGTATGTTTTGCCGTCAATAGTTGCTTTGACACCTTTACCCGCAATTTCCGTGACATCGCCTACTCTGCTTTTATCGACTTCTTTACCGTAAAATGCGACGATGCTTTTTGCTATAGGATGAGAGCTGTTGCTTTCGGCAAGTGCCGCTGTTTCGAGCAACAACTGTTTATCTTCCGCATATATTTCAGTTACGGCAAAATTACCTTTTGTAATCGTACCCGTTTTGTCAAGCACCAGCGTATCAATGCCCGAGAGTGCCTCAAGATAATTTGCACCCTTTATTAAAATTCCGTCACGGGATGCCCTTCCTATACCGCCAAAATACGAAAGCGGTACCGAAACAACAAGTGCACACGGACAGGAAACCACCAAAAATACAAGCGCACGTTTTACCCAAAGACTCCACGAAAGTGAAAAGCATATCGGCGGCACCGCACCAAGCAAAAGCGCAGATATAACGACACATGGAGTATAATAACGGGCAAAGCGGGTTATGAAATTCTCTGTTACAGACTTCTTTTCCGCTGAATTTTCAACAAGGTCAAAAATTTTTGAAACAGTACTCTGACTATACGTACCTTCGGTTTTTATCATTATAACTCCGTTTAAGTTAACAGAACCGCTGTATGCCCTATCTCCTGCACTTATATCAATAGGGAGACTTTCTCCCGTAAGTGCAGAGGTATCAACAGAGGTAATGCCGTCTGTAACAACTCCGTCAAGCGGGATTTTTTCACCGGGCTTTACAATAATTATTTCGCCGGTTGCAACGTCTTCAGGGGTTACTTCAGTTTCGCATCCGTCACGTAGAACGACCGCTTTGTCGGGTCTTATATCCATAAGTGAAGCGATTGATTTTCTGCTTTTGCCGACCGCAACACCCTGAAAATACTCACCAATCTGATAAAAGAGCATCACAGCTACAGCTTCTTCATATTCACCGATTGCAAATGCCCCGATTGATGCGACAGACATAAGGAACTTTTCATCAAGCATCTGCCCGCGAAAAATGCTTCGTACCGCCGAAAACAAAACATCATATCCTATTATTATATAAGCAACGAAAAACAGATTTTTTTCAATGACGAATGAAAGTACGAAAATAATTGCAGATAACAGAATCCTCAAAAGGTCTGTTTTTAAATGACTGTCTGCATTCTCTTTACCCGTTACAACAGTGCAGTCAGGCTCTACTTTTTCCACCTCTTTAAGTGCTTTTTTCAAAACTTTATCAAAAATTTCATCCGGTGCTTCAAGAGTAAGCTTCTGTGCAGTAAAATTCACCGATGCAAATTTAACGCCTTCAATTTTTTGTATTGCATCTTCCATTTTCTGCGCACAATGTGCACAGTCAAGGTTTTGTAATTTAAATACTTTTTTCATCACGCTACTCCTCGATAAGATGCTCAAAACCCTGTGCTATAATGGTCTTGACATGGTCATCGGCAAGAAAATAGTATATCGTCTTCCCCTCCCTGCGATTGCCGACAAGATTGGCATTTTTCAGCACTTTCAGTTGATGCGAAAT
>JAZSCG010000071.1:0-2476 GCA_045602805.1 Feifaniaceae bacterium | reverse complement strand
GAACCATATGTTCGTGAGTGGAATCGGCATAATGTGAGTCAATACACTCCTCTATCTGACCTGCAGTTATCTTGCCCTGCTCTGAGGGAAGTGTTATAACCTTATGCCCGATGCTTTCTATCGCACCGCTTTCGTGCACACTTATATGTCCGCTATCCGCTGCAATAACACCCTGATGCGGACGGAGTGCCGACTTTATCACAACGGTATTTGTCTGTGTGCCGCCGACTAAAAAATGCACGTCACCGTCTGTGTTGCAGACGTCTTTTATCATATTACGGGCATTTTCACAATGCACATCCTCACCGTAGCCGACCGACTGCTCCATATTAGTTTTTATCAGTGCATCAAGCACAGACTGAGTACAGCCTTCGGTATAATCACAATCAAATCTTATCATATTATTCCTCGCTCAGCATAAGCCATTCTTCCGTGTATTGATCACGGTCTGTTTTAAGTTTTTCAAGTTCGGCACATTTTTCCGCAAGTAAAGCATAATCCGATGAAACGTCGGGTGATGCCATTTCGTCCGAAAGTGTCTTTTCCCTTTCGTCACATTCCTCAATAAGCTTTTCAAGTTCACTTATGCGCTTTTTCTTTGCCACGTCTGCCGCACGCTGTTTCTTTGAACGGTGGTAAGAGTTTTCCTCTTTAGTACGCTTTTCTTCCTTTACAGCCGCCTGCGCAAGCCTTTCAGCGCTTTTTTGTGCTGCATAGACGTCATAATTACCGTCATACTGCTTTATTTCTCTGCCGTCTATCTCTATTATTCTGTCCGCAACGGCATTTATAAAATATCTGTCGTGCGACACGAAAATGAGATTTCCGTCAAACTGCGACAGTGCTTTTTCAAGACTTTCCCTTGTCAAAAGGTCTATATGGTTTGTCGGCTCATCAAGAACAAGTGTATTCGCCCTCGTCGCCATAAGCACCGCAAAGCAGACCTTTGCCTTCTCACCGCCCGAGAGGACTTTTATCTGTTTATATACGTTGTCCCCGTTAATCAAGACTCTGCCAAGCAGACCTCTCGCCTCATATTCAAGCAGATTTTTGAAGCGGTGTCTTATCTCATCCAGAACGGTCTTTTCCCCGTCAAGATTACGGCCCTCCTGCTCGTAGTAGCCTATTTTCGTGTGTTTCCCCCACACTATTTCGCCGCCCTTGGGATATATCTCACCCACAAGTGTTTTGAGAAGTGTTGATTTTCCGCAGCCGTTTACACCGATAAGAGCAATCCTCTGCCCTCTTTTCATTTCAAAGGAAACACTGTCACACAGAACGTTATCCTCACCTGCAACTATGGGAAGATTATTTACCGTAAGTGCATCTTTTACCGTCGGCACGTCATATTCAAACGAGAATGATGGGGACGGCATATGCGTCCTCGGCTTTTCAAGCACTTCCATATTTTCAAGCTGATGAAGCCTGCTCTTTGCCGAATTTGACGTGCTTGCCCTTGCTATATTGCGCTGTGCATAATCGGTCATCGACGCAATACGAGTCTGCTGCTTTTCATACTCTTTGAGTGCAAGCTCGGTATCCATCTGCTTTTGCACCTTAAATGCCGAATAATTTCCTCTGTATGCCTTTAATCTGTGATCCTCAACGTCCCAGATGCGATTTGTCAGCTTATCAAGAAAATATCTGTCATGCGACACTATCAAAAGTGCACCCTTAAAGCCTGACAGATACTCTTCAAGCCAGGAGAGCGTTGCAAAGTCAAGATGGTTTGTCGGCTCGTCAAGAATAAGCACATCGGGTGCTTCAAGCAGCAATTTTGCTATGGCAAGGCGTGTCTTTTCACCGCCCGACAAAGTGCCCGTAGGCACAGAAAGATCCCTTCCTGCAAAGCCCATACCCGCAAGAACACGGTTTATATGAAGGTCCATATTATAACCGTCCTGCGCCTCAAAAATCGCCATTTCACGATTGTATTTTTCCGTTATAGTCTTGTACTCCGCCGAATCGGCATGAACGTCTGCCATACGGCGGGCAAGCTCATCTGCCCTTTTCTTTGCCGAGAGTGCATCGGAAAAAGCATTTTTCATTTCTTTCTCGATGGAATTTGCCGTATCAAGACCGCTGTTCTGTTCAAGAATCCCGATACGGAGATTTTTCGCCTTTGCAATATCGCCTTCGTCGGCTAAAAGTTTTCCCGTAATAAGATTTATAAGAGTTGATTTGCCTGCACCGTTTATGCCGACAAGACCTATTTTATCCCCCGCATTAACGGTCGCATTTATATTTTCAAGCACAATTTTTTCGCCGAAATATTTATATACGCCCGTAACGCTTATAAGCATTATGCAGACACCTCCTCAATTTCTGTCTAAATTATTTTATCTTAAAGGTTATAATATTGCAATAAATATTTATAAATGATATTATAATATATATATCCGGATAAAAAGAGGGACTTTATGGATTTTAACAGTCTGCGCAAGGCGCACCCCACATTTGAATACAGAAGTTACGA
>JAZSCG010000070.1:0-2011 GCA_045602805.1 Feifaniaceae bacterium | reverse complement strand
ACCCTTATCAATGGCGTCAATGATACCCTCCATCTCGGAGCCTATGAACATTGACACTACCGCAGGGGGTGCTTCACCGCCGCCGAGACGGTGGTCGTTACCTGCAGAGGCAACCGAAAGACGAAGCATATCGCCGTATTCGTCAACCGCCTCAATCATCGCCGCAAAGAAAGTAAGGAAAAGCTTGTTTTCGGCAGGCTTTTTGCCCGGGTCAAGCAGATTTATGCCCGTGTTGGTGCTTATCGACCAGTTGTTGTGCTTACCGCTTCCGTTTACGCCTGCAAACGGTTTTTCTGCAAGCAGACATACCAGACCGTGTCTGAGTGCCACTTTTTTCATAACGTCCATCGTAAGCTGGTTATGGTCGGTGGCAACGTTGGTTGAAGTGTATATGGGTGCAAGCTCGTGCTGAGCGGGTGCACCCTCGTTGTGCTTGGTTTTTGAGAGGATACCGAGTTTCCAGAGTTCCTCATCAAGCTCCTTCATATAGTCGGCAACACGCTGTTTGAGTGAGCCGAAATAATGATCCTCCATCTCCTGTCCTTTGGGTGTTTTTGCACCGAAAAGCGTTCTGCCTGCAAGCTGGAGGTCAAGGCGTTTATCGTAATTTGATTTATCTATAAGGAAATATTCCTGCTCTGCACCGACTGTTGTACGTACCGTCTGCACGTCGGTGTGGCCCATAAGGTGAAGCAGCCTCACCGCTTCCTTATTTACCGCTTCCATTGAACGAAGAAGGGGCGTTTTTTTATCGAGAACTTCACCCGTAAAGGATGAAAAAGCGGTCGGAATATATAAAGTGGCGTCTTTTACGAATGCATACGAAGTCGGGTCCCATGCGGTGTAGCCACGTGCTTCAAACGTCGCACGAAGACCGCCTGAGGGGAAAGAGGAGGCATCGGGTTCACCTTTGATAAGTTCTTTACCCGAAAATTCCATAATTACCTTTCCGCCGGGTGCGGGGGATATAAAAGAGTCGTGCTTTTCAGCGGTAATGCCCGTCATAGGCTGGAACCAGTGTGTGTAGTGGGTTGCACCTTTATCTATTGCCCAGTCCTTCATGGCGTTCGCAACGCCGTTTGCAACACCCTCGTCAAGTGCCCTGCCCTCGTTAATGGTGCGGGTAAGTGACTTGTAAACCTCTTTGGGAAGTCTGTCCCTCATCACCTGCTCATTAAACACGTTGCAGCCGAAATATTCCTGTACGGTCATTTTGTTTCCTCCGAAAGTCTTATTATAAGATATTTATAACATTCACTCCGTAAAAATGCAAGTTTCGCCTAAAAAAGTAAGAAATGTCGTGCCTTTTGAAAGACCTGACAGCGTGTTGCTTAATAAAATTAGGGAAAAGGCTTTTTACTTGAAAAAATCCCACGATGCGAAACCGTGGGATTAAATCATTTCATTTCAAATTGTGTGCCGCCGAGAAGAAGCCTCTCTTCAGGGGAGTGGGTAGAAACTATGACGGGTATGTCAAGTTCTTTTATCAGCGGAACAAGACGCTCGATTAAAGCATAGTCAAGTCCTTTGAAAGGTTCGTCTAAAATCAGCATATCGCCACCGTAGGCAAGCGCCCTTGCCAGTGCAACCCTGCGTTTCATACCGCCTGAGAGTGAGTCGGGCAGGGAATCTGCCTCGTTTTCAAGCTCGACTTTGCGCAAAAATTCTATGGCGGTGTGCTTTTTGTCGCACGGCATAACGACCGACACGTTTTCAAGCACGCTCATCCAGGGGAAAAGCCTGTCCTCCTGAAACATAAATGAAATTTTTTCGGGAACGCCCTCAATCGTGCCCGACTGCGGTTTTATAAGTCCTGCTACAGTGCGAAGCAAGGTCGTCTTTCCGCAGCCTGACGGACCGAAAATACAGGTAAGGCCGTCAAATTCAGCCGAAAATGACGAGAGTACGTTTTTGTCACCGTAGGATACGCTTACGTCGTTAAATTTCATTTTGTACCCCCTTTTTAAAAATCAGCCTGAAAAGCTTTTCGAGCAGGTAACTGAGCAGTATT
>JAZSCG010000069.1:0-5064 GCA_045602805.1 Feifaniaceae bacterium | reverse complement strand
CCCGGAAGCTACTCGATGAGTGTCTGGATAACAAGTTATTTCATAACCTCGTGGCCGGGGATAGTTATTCATCTTATCCTCGTGCCGACGGTATATTTTGCAGTTAAAAAAACCAGTTTTTAAACGGGCAATTCACGAATTGCCCCTACAATTTAATTGAAATTCCGCAAACGGAATTTCTTTCCTTATCGTTGCGAAGCAACATATCGAAAAATTCTAAAGGAAAAGCAGTCCGTCGGGACTGCTTTTTTGTTATCTTATTATCTTGATTTTGTTGTGGATACAGCGGATTTCTGCCGTCTTGAAGCTGCCGCCGTATTCACCGTCCACCGTCCAGCCTATCTTGTGATTTACTGTAAAGGCAAAGTCCTTGCCATGAAAAAACGAGACCATATCCGTATCGAATTTGCCGAGCGTTATCGAGGATATTATTTTGTTAAATTCAATGATGTCTTTCGGTGCTTTTACAAGCATAATTTCAAAGATACCGTCGGTAAAATCAACAAGGTCCTTATCAAGTTTTATCATACCTGCGACAGAGGTCGAATTGCTCACCGCACAGTAGAGATAATCGCCCTCTATCTCGGTGCCGTCAACCGTTATGTGAGCGTGGTACGGCTTTATTTCACCGAGGCTTTTTATACCCTCCAGCACGTATGCGAAGTGACCGAGCGAATTCTTCAAATTCTGCGGTGTTGAATAGGACGTTTTTGTAAAGGCGCCGAAGCATGCAATGTATGAAAAATACCTGTCATTCATCCTGCCGATGTCAAAATATTTCGGCTCACCGTGGATGATTGCCTTTATTGCCGACGAGACATTTTTCGGCAGACCGAGGCTTGCGGCAAGGTCGTTTGTCGAGCCTGCAGGAATGTAGCCGATGGCAAGCTCATTTTCAACCGACATAACACCCTCAATGGTTTCATTGAGCGTACCGTCACCGCCTACGCATATTACCGTGTCAAATTTGTGTCCGTTTTCTGCTATGTATCCTCTGGCATCACCCGATGCCGTGGTTATGTGTACGGTCGGATCGATACCATGTGAGCAGAGCGGGGCAATTATATCGTACATGGCGGTTTTTGATTGCATTTTACCCGCCCTGGGATTGATTATAAGCAGTACGTCTTTCATTTGTTATTCTCCTTACAGATGTTTGAGAGGGGACATATATCACATTTCGGTTTGCGTGCCGTGCAGTATTCCCTGCCGAAAAGCACGAGCCTGTGACAAAAATCCGACGAGGTTTCGGGCGTTAAGACTTTTCTAAGTGCTTTTTCAACCTTTTCGGGCTCTTTCGACAGAGCAAGACCGAGCCTGTTTGATATCCTTATACAATGAGTGTCCGCAACGACGGCAGAGGGCTGTTTGTATATATCACCTAAAATGAGATTCGCCGTCTTCCTGCCTACACCGGGCAGTGATAGCAAAGCCTCCATCGTGTCGGGCACTTTTGAATTAAATTTTTCTATGAGCATCCTTGCACTGTCTTTTATATTCTGTGCCTTGGTGCGATAAAAACCGCAGGGTTTTACCGCATTTTCAAGCTCGGTTATATCGGCATCTGCAAAAGACTCAAGCGTCGGGTACTTCACAAAAAGGTCGGCACACACGATGTTTACGCGTGCATCGGTGCACTGGGCGGACAGACGCACCGCAAAAAGCAGCTCGTAGTCCGTCGTATATTGCAGCGAGCAAAGCGCATCGGGATAAAGTTTTTCCAGCGCAGTTTCCGCCTTTTTTGCAAGTATTTTTTTATCCAAGTTAATCACCTTAAGGAGATATTAACACATTGCTGACAAAAATTAAAGTGTTTCTATTGAAATAGTCAGCATTTTATATTATATTAATATATATATCTGTTTATATTTGAACTTAAGTTTGCCTTGGGCAAACGTAAACTTCACTTTGCTTGGCAAAACTTCACTGTGAGAGAAACGAACAACTTCACTTTTGCTGTGCAAAAACTTCACGTCAGAAGGGATTAACTGAATGAAAGAATCTGAACTTCGTAAAAGAGCAAAGAATTTGGCACTTCGTGTTATCAGGATCTGTGACACGGTAGACACCAAAAAGGGAAGAGGCGTGCTTGTAAGTCAGATTGTAAAAAGTGCAACGTCAATAGGCGCTAATATTCATGAGGCTAACTATGCGGTAAGCAAAGCGGATTTTATAAACAAATTTCACATTGCGTTGAAAGAGTGCATTGAAACGGAATACTGGGTGGAAATGCTTGTTGGTTCAGGCTGCATTAACGAAGAAGAATCAAAAAAACTTCTGCAGGAATGCGGAGTTATTCAAAGAATGCTTGTGAAATCTATTAACACGGCTAAGGAGAATTGTCAGTAACTAAGTTTGCCTGACGGCAAGTGAAGTTATCTTCGATAGTGAAGTTCCTGTGTAGTGAAGTTCCGACTTCGTCGGAGTGAAAAATTGTTTTTGTGGAGGAAAGTATGGGAGTTCGGGAGCATGCTTTGCATGCGAAAGAAGCGGCCATAATATGCGGTACGCTTGATGATAATGCAAAAAACAAAGCGATAAATGCGATATGCGACGCACTTATTGCACAGAGTGAAAAAATAGAAAATGCAAATGCGCTTGATATAGAACTTGCGGATAAGGACGGGCTTGCACCTGCACTTCGAAGCAGACTCGGCTTTTACGGCAAAAAGCTTGCCGATACTGTCTCGGGGGCAAGGGCACTGGCAGGGCTGGAAGACCCGTGTAACAGGATTATTTTCCAAAGAGAACTTGCCGATGGGCTGACGCTTACCAAAAAAAGCTGCGGAATCGGTGTTATCGGTGTCATATTTGAATCCCGTCCCGATGCACTCGTGCAGATTGCAATGCTGTGCATCAAAAGCGGTAATGCAGCTATACTTAAGGGCGGTAAAGAGGCGCATGCGACAAATACCGCACTTGCCGAGATTATCATACAGGCGGGTACTAAGGCGGGTCTGCCCGACGGATTTCTGACACTTCTCACTTCGAGAGAGGAAATTAACGAGCTTCTGTCGTGTGACGACTGCGTTGATCTGCTTATCCCGAGGGGAAGCGGTGCATTTGTAAAATACATAATGGACAATACCAGAATCCCCGTTATGGGTCATGCTGACGGTGTCTGTCATATATATGTTGACGGCTCTGCCGACATGAAAAAGGCAACGGATATAGTTGTCGATTCAAAAACACAGTATCCTGCTGCCTGCAACAGCGTTGAAACGCTTCTCGTAGACGCTACGGCGGCGCAGACGTTTCTGCCTGAGGTTTGGGGGGCTCTTAAAGAAAAGGGTGTCACGCTTGTGGGCTGTCCGAGGACCTGTGCGGTTATAGACTGTGAGCAGGCAAGCGAGGAGGACTGGTCGACCGAATACGTCGGACTCAAACTGTCTGTCAGAATAGTTGACAGTGTGTACGAGGCGGTACGCCACATAAACAAATACGGCTCGGGACATACCGACTGTATCGTGACGCAGGATAACGCTGTCGCAGATTTCTTTATAAACAACGTTGATTCGGCAGGCGTATACAAAAACTGCTCCACCAGATTTGCCGACGGTTACAGATACGGCTTCGGGGCAGAGGTTGGAATATCTACGGGCAAGCTTCACGCAAGAGGGCCGGTTGGCATCGAGGGGCTTGTCAGTTACAGATATCTGCTTGAGGGGGACGGCGACATCGTTGCCGACTTTGCAAGCGGTAAAAGGAAATTCATTCATCAGGGAGAGGTTTAAATATGAGAAACAAGGTAACGGTTAAAATTCTTGATTCGACTTACACAATACTTGCTGACGAGTCGGAGGATTATGTGCAGAGTATCGCAAAAAAAGTCGATGCAAAGACAAGAGAGGTTATGGCTGCAAATGAGCATGCTTCGCTCACTATGGCGGCAGTGCTTACCTCCTTCACTTACTGTGATGAGATTGAAAAGGTTATGAAATCGACAAACAATCTGCGCTCACAGATAAGAGAGTATATTGATGAGGTGTCAAAATACCGTGCCGAAGCTGAAGAAGCACGCAGGGCACTCACCAAGCTTCAGAATGAGAATGCTGAGCTTCGTATGAAACTCAGATGATGGGAAAGGTTCTCTCTCCATGCGGCAGTATTGAGGCGGTGTGTGCCGCTGTCGCAAACGGGGCAGATGAGATTTATCTCGGCGGCGGTGACCATAACGCAAGGCAGTATGCCAAAAACTTTTCTGCCGATGAAATTGCAGGCGTTGTCGCTTTCTGCCACGAAAAAGGCGTAAAGGTGCTTGTTACTCTCAATATTATCGAGGGGGACAGGGAGCTTGCGTCGGCACTCGCATTTGCAAAGCAGATGAGGGATGTCGGTGTTGATGCTCTCATTGTGCAGGACTGGGGTCTTGCCTATCTTTTGAGGGAATATATTCCGGATATGGAGCTTCACGGCTCGACACAGATGTCGGTCCATTCGCTTGACGGGGCAAAAATGTGTAAAGAACTCGGCATGAAAAGGGTTGTGCTTGCCAGAGAACTGTCGTCAAAAAACATAAAGCATATTACCGATAACTGCGGTATCGAAACTGAAATTTTCGTTCACGGTGCTCTCTGCTACGCCTATTCAGGTCAGTGTCTTATGAGTGCAGTAATCGGCAGACGGAGCGGTAACAGAGGCCGTTGTGCAGGACCCTGCAGACTGCCGTATACACTCGGCGGTAAAAAAGGGTATTTTCTTTCACTTAAAGATTTGTGCCTTGCCGACAAAATGGGTGAGGTGGCAAAAACCGGCGCATCCGCTTACAAGATAGAGGGCAGGATGAAGCGTGCCGAATATGTCGGCGCTGTCACAAGGGCGTATGCAAAGGGCGACTACAATAAAAAAACGCTTTCCGAAATTTTTTCGAGAAGCGGTTTTACCTCATCTTTCTTTGATAACAGAAAAGGTGCTTTTGACCTAGGAGTCAAGGTTGATGAGGACATAAAAAAGTATTCGGCGCTTCTGTCAAAAGAGAGGGTGCGGTATGAAAAACTGCTCTCACAGATAAAGCCCGTATCTGCAGTGCCTGCGGATGAACAGGCGGCAAAGGAATTTATCGCA
>JAZSCG010000068.1:0-1679 GCA_045602805.1 Feifaniaceae bacterium | reverse complement strand
AACGCCTTATGGGCATTTCTGCCTGCCGCAATCAAAGGCTTTTTGCCGTAAAGTTTTGCAAGAAACAGCATGGCACGAATGCAAAGCGACGGGCCTTCGGTTGAATAGGGCGTTTTAGCCGTGCCGAAAAGGGATGAGGCGTTATCCTCACTCTCTTTTATTATGCCTTTTGCATTGTAAAGCACGTCTGCCCCCTCTATTTCGGTTATATCGTACTTTTCAACATCACCGAGCCCCTTATGACCGGGCATATGAAGTCGCAGAGTGTCGTTTTTCTCGTATTCTCTTACAAAATCACAGATAGGCGTATTCATTATTCTCCACCGAGCGTCTTTGCCGCCTCAAGCATAATGGCACATTCCATACGCTTGCGGAAAAGTTCACAACCGTCTTTATAAACGCCCTTGACAGAGCCCGTCGAATGATATGCGTTTGCCGCACATCCACCCGAACAGTAGAGCCTTGCCCAACAATCCTTACACTCGGGGCGTGAATATACGTTGCAGGAGGCAAATTCATCCTGAATTTTTGTATTCGTAACGCCATTCCACACGTCGCCAAGCTTGAACTTTTCTTCACCGACGAACTGATGACAGGGGTACAAATCACCCCACGGGGTGACAGCCATATATTCCGTACCCGAGCCGCAACCCGAAATACGTTTATATATACACGGACCACCCTTAAGGTCAACCATATAGTGATAGAAGGTGAAAGGCTTCCCCTCACGGTGTTTTTGAAGCATAAGCTCTGCAAGTTTTTCATACTGTTCAAAAACTACCGCCAAATCCTCTTTAGTGAGTGCCGACGGGTCACCCGGAGGGCATACCGCAGGCTCCATACTGAGCTCGGTAAAGCCGAGGCGAAGCATCTCCTCAATATCCTTCAAAAAGTCGGGATTTGCATGGGTAAACGTACCCCTCATATAGTAGTTTTTATTTCCGCGTGCCTTGACAAATTTCTGGAATTTGGGCACAATCTTCTCCCAACTGCCGTTACCCGCATAGTCGACACGGAAACGGTCATGAACTTCTTTACGACCGTCAAGACTGAGCACGACGTTACTCATTTCCTTATTGGAAAACTCTATAACGTCATCATCCACAAGCACGCCGTTGGTCGTAAGCGTAAAACGGAAGTTCTTTTTTGCATCCTTTTCAATTGAACGGGCGTATGCAACGAGTTGTTTCACAACGTCAAAATTCATAAGAGGCTCGCCACCGAAAAAGTCAACCTCAAGATTCCTGCGGCTGCCCGAATTTTCAACGAGAAAATCAAGCGCACGCTTGCCCACTTCAAATGACATCACCGCACGGTCGCCGTGATACTTGCCCTGACTTGCAAAACAGTAAGAACAGTTGAGATTACACGTATGTGCAACGTGCAGACAGAGTGCCTTGATTATGCCCGCACTCCTCTCCTTAAGCTCGCCCGCCATACCCGAAAAAGTGTCTTTAGCAAAGAGCTTACCTGCATTTTTAAGTTCTTCTATCTGTTCAAAACACTCGTCTATTTCGGACTGCGTAACGTCATACTTCTTTAAAATGTCAGCCGTTATTTCTTCCCTGCTCACACTCTCATACTTTTCGATTATGTCGTATGCAATTTCATCGATGACATGCACCGAGCCCGAATAAATATCGAGCACGATATTCATACCGCCGAGTTTATAACAATGT
>JAZSCG010000067.1:0-2348 GCA_045602805.1 Feifaniaceae bacterium | reverse complement strand
AAGCACGTGTTTTTGAAAGACTTGAAAGTTCATTTATTCTTTTGATTTTTTCTTCGTTCATAATTATCTCCAAAAATTTTAATAATACCATTATACAAAAAATAAAGCGTATTTGCAAACGTGTCGTATTTTTGGTATAATATCTCTGTTAGACTAAAATGCTAAGGAGACACGACTTAAAGTGGCTAAGAAAAACTACGGCAATGACAGTATATCACAGCTTAAAGGTGCGGACAGGGTGCGTAAACGCCCTGCGGTAATATTCGGTAGTGACAGCATCGAGGGTTGCCAGCACTCGTTTTTTGAGATACTCTCAAACTCCATTGACGAGGCGAGAGAGGGATATGGTAACAAAATAAATATCGTACGTTATGCCGACGGAAGTCTTGAGGTTGAGGACTTTGGTCGTGGTGTCCCCGTTGACTACAACGAAAAAGAAAAGCGTTTTAACTGGGAACTTGTTTTCTGTGAAATGTACGCAGGCGGTAAGTATGACAACAACAGCGGTGACAATTATGAGTTTTCACTCGGTCTTAACGGTCTCGGCGCCTGTGCGACACAGTATGCAAGTGAATATATGGACGTTACCGTTTACCGTGACGGTGTAAAATACAGCCTTCATTTTGAAAAGGGTGAAAACGTCGGCGGACTTAAAAAAGAGGATTATTCGGGCAGAAGAACGGGTACTGTTATCAAATGGCGTCCCGACATAGACGTTTTTACGGATATAAATATTCCGCTTGAGTATTTTCTTGACGTTATAAAAAGGCAGGCGGTTGTAAACTCAAACGTAAAATTCGTATTCAAGGATGAAATAGAAAAGCAGACTTACGAATTTGAATACGAAAACGGCATAGTAGACTACGTTGCCGAGCTTGTAAATGAAGAGAATATGACCAAAATTCAGTTCTGGAATACGGAACGTAAGGGCCGTGACAGAGAGGATAAGCCCGAATACAAGGTCAAGGTGGAAGCGGCATTCTGCTTCTCAAAAAAGATATCCGCTACACAGTATTACCACAACTCAAGCTGGCTTGAACACGGCGGTTCACCCGACAAGGCGGTAAGAACGGCTTTTGTTTCGAGCATAGATTCATATATCAAGTCGATAAACAAATACACGAAAAACGAGAGCAAGATAACTTATCAGGACGTTGCAGACAGTCTTGTTATCGTCACCAACTCGTTCTCGACACAGACGTCTTATGAAAATCAGACCAAAAAGGCGATAAACAACAAGTTTATCCAGGAGGCGATGACCGATTTCTTCAAGCACAATCTTGAGGTCTATTTCATAGAAAATAAGGCGGAGGCTGACCTTATTGCTGAGCAGGTGCTCGTCAACAAGAGAAGCCGTGAACAAGCCGAAAAGGCGAGAGTGAATATCAAAAAGAAGCTCTCGGGCGGAAACGACCTTGCAAGCAAGGTACAGAAGCTTGCCGAATGCAGAACCAAAGATATTGAAAAGAGAGAACTCTACATTGTGGAGGGTGATTCGGCACTCGGTTCGGTAGTGCTTGCGAGAAATGCGGAATTCCAGGCGGCAATACCGGTAAGAGGTAAGATTTTAAACTGTCTTAAAGCCGACTATGACAAGATTTTCAAGAGTGAAATTATAACCGACCTTCTCAAAGTTCTCGGTTGCGGTGTTGAGATAAAATCCAAAAACAACAAGGACTTCGAGTTCTTTGATATGTCAAAACTGCGTTACGGCAAGATAATTATCTGTACAGATGCCGACGTGGACGGCTTCCAGATAAGAACGCTTATTTTGACAATGCTTTACAGACTCGTGCCCTCACTTATAACGCAGGGCAAGGTGTATATTGCGGAATCGCCGCTTTTTGAAATAGTTTACAAGGATAAGAACTATTTTGCCTACAACGAGGCTGAAAGAATTGCGATAGAAAAGAAACTTGAGGGTAAAAAATACCAGATAAACCGCTCAAAAGGTCTTGGTGAAAACGAGCCCGATATGATGAGTCTTACGACAATGCACCCCGATACCAGACGTCTGATTAAAGTGCTTCCCGAAGACGTTGAGAGGACAAATGAGATATTTGAACTCTTACTCGGTGACAACATTGACGGACGTAAAGAATATATCGCAGACCACGGTCATGAATACCTTGAACTTGCGGACGTGTTCTAAAATAATTCGGAATTCGTAATGCGGAATTCGGAATTATGGTGGAAATTTTGTGAAAGCAAAATTTCATTTAACAGACAACCACGGTCAATTCTGACGGTTTGAAGAATAAAGGAGACAACAAAATGTCTGATAAATATACGGAAGGTCAGCAGATAACGGAAACCCTTCTTGAAAATTATATGCCCTATGCGATGAG